>JBFZBH010000061.1:0-6796 GCA_041308525.1 Phycisphaerae bacterium
ACAAAAAGGTTTTCCTAAAAGCTGGAAAAAATTGAGAAAGCGCCCCTGTATGAAATCTCCTGAAAATATTTTAAGACAATTTAAACAAAGCGGTTATCCCGACTCTTTACTGAATGTAATTTTCGATGCTGTAAGAAACAGGTGTAATGAACAGGGCAATCCCCAAAACTGGTGGCGAAAGGGATTCGGCTATGCACTCGTCTTCAGCAGCCGAATTGAAGATAAAAACACAGAGCTTCGAATTATGCCCGGTGTATATGTTGGTCCCGGCGGGGTCGTCGAAGCACTGGGAGTTATCCTAAGAAGGCCGGAAGATAAATGGCTTTCTGATACACAGGTAAAAGAAAAAAGCCATATTCTCTGGAATCTGGCCGAATATTTAAAACAGCTTGGATTCCGGGAATATAATAAACCCGCTAACTGAACAACCTTATGAATAAACACATCCTATTGCCATCCCATTAATTTCCTTCTTGCATATTGACTATTACAGTTAAAATCTATAAACTTACGGCCTGCAAATATTTCATCTTAAATAAGGTAAGAGGAATATGGCTGAAATACCCGTAAAAATCGGAATTGTAGGTTTCGGCACTGTCGGAACCGGCGTAGCTAAGCTCATAAGCGAGCAGGCAGATTTTATCGCCAAAAAGACCGGCCTGCGCCTGATTATCGGTTGCGTCGTCGATATCGACACCGAATCTAAAAGGCCTGTTAATCTGCCCCCCGGCGTACTAACCAGCGACCTCAACAGTCTGCTTAATGATGAATCAATCAAAATCGGCCTCGAGCTTGTCGGCGGCACTACAATAGCAAAAGATATCCAGCTAAAATTGCTCAAAGCCGGCAAAGATGTCGTTACCGCCAATAAGGCCCTTCTCGCCGAGCATGGAAGCGAACTTTTCCAGGCAGCATACAGCCTTGGCCGCTGCATCGCCTTCGAGGCAAGCTGTGCAGGCGGCGTCCCAATCATATCAGGATTGCGTACAGGCCTGACTGCCAATAACATTACCGGCCTTTACGGAATCGTCAACGGAACCTGCAACTATATCCTCTCGAATATGTCCAGCAAGGGAGAAGAATTTGCTGCCGTCCTCGCTAAGGCCCAGCAGAAAGGTTATGCCGAAGCCGACCCCACTCTCGACATCAACGGAATGGATAGCGCTCATAAACTTGCCATTCTTTCCTCTCTTGCACTCGGCTGCGAAATTGCGCTCAGTGACATTTATGTCGAAGGAATCGAAGGCATCAGCCAGGAAGATATTCAATACGGCGCCGAAATGGGCTACACCCTAAAACTTCTCGCTATTTGCCAGAAGGATAACGGCAAGGTCTATTTGCGCGTCCACCCGTCTTTCATCGACAAAAATAACTCGCTTGCCCGTATCACAGGCCCGTTCAACGCAATAAGCATTTTCGGAAACGCCGTCGGTCAGGTCACCTACTACGGACGCGGCGCCGGTATGATGCCGACAGCCAGTGCGGTCGTTGCGGATATCATAGATGTCGCAATAGGCAATTCCGCCAACACATTCAAACATCTGAAGCTCAAGCCGAAAAGCGATTGCCAGATGTATCTCGATACTATAGACAATCTCGTGGGCAGATTTTACATCCGTATTATGTGCAAAGACCAGCCGGGAGTAATCGCCAAATGGAGCAAAATTCTCGCCGATAATAACATCAGTATATCCGGCGCCCTCCAGCACGAAGGCACAGGCCCGGAAAACACCGTCCCCGTCGTCATCGCCACACATCCGGTCCGGCAAAAGAACATTACCGCTGCATTAAAAGATATGGGAAAACTCGATGTCATAGGCGGCAAGCCCGTCTGCATTAGAATCGTCGATATTCCGGAGGATAGAGAGTGACTAAATACGCCATAATTGTCCCTGATGGAGCCGCTGATGAACCGCTCGAGCAGTTCGGCAATCGAACTCCTCTCGAGGCCGCCAATACCCCCAACATCGATAAAATAAGCATTGAGGGCAAGCAGGGTATGGTCAAAACAATTCCCGATGGAATGGAACCGAGCAGCGATGTTGCCCAAATGGCCCTGCTCGGATACGACCCCGCTAAATACTACTCCGGCCGTGCACCGATAGAAGCCGTTGCACGCAACATTAACTTGGCTCCGGATGACTGGGTGTTCCGATGCAACCTTGTCACAATTGCCGATGGCAAAATGGCTGACCACAGTGCCGGCCACATCTCCACTGCCGAAGCAGCTAATCTCATCAAAGAGCTTAACGAATGTTTCGGGAACGAAAAAATTCATTTCTATCCGGGCGTTAGCTACCGTCATCTGCTCGTTTTCAAAGGAATGAATTTCGAAGTCAAAACCTCCCCCCCGCACGACAACATCGGTGTTCCCATAGAAAAACTTCTGCCGAAGGGCAAAAATGCGCAGATACTCACTGATTTAATCGCACGTTCCCAGCAGCTTTTCGCCGACCACGACATCAATAAAGTTCGCAAAGACCTCGGCGAAAATCCCGTCAGTTCCATCTGGCTGTGGGGTCAGGGGCAGAAGGCACAACTCGAAAGCTTCCAGAAAAGATTCGGCCTGCAAGGTGCCGCAATCACAGCTGTTGACCTTGTAAGGGGCATTTCAAAGCTCATCGGTTTCGACATCATTGAAGTCAGCGGCGCCACTGGTTTCATAGACACCAACTACTCAGGCAAGGCCGCCGCTGCAATCGAAGCTCTTAATAAATACGACATTGTCTTTATACATATCGAGGCGCCTGATGAGGCCTCGCACAGCGGCAGGCCAGAGCTTAAGGTCCAGGCAATCGAGCAAATCGATAAGCTTATTGTCGGCCCCGTATATGAAGCTCTGCAGCATTTCGATAAGTGGCGAATTCTTGTTACCCCGGACCATCCCACACCAATCCGCACCTGCGCCCATTCACCCGAACCGGTCCCCTTTGCTATGGCAGGGACATCTGTCAGCGGAGTTCTTCATTTGCCCTTCTGCGAGAAAAATGCCGCCCAGTCTGGTTTCCAAATTAATCAGGGATTTGAATTGATGGAGTATTTCCTGAAAATCCCGATATAATTATTAATTGTGTTTTGAGGAAAATTTTTATGCCAATCTTAGTCCAGAAATTCGGAGGAACATCGGTGGCAAACGCCGAAAAAATCAGGCGCGCCGCCCAGCATGTCATTAAAAGCGTCAAGAAAGGTTACTCGGTTGTCGTCGTTGCCTCGGCTCGCGGCCAGCAGACAGACGAACTCCTCGACGATGCACGTCAGCTCAATCCAAATCCGCCTGAACGCGAACTTGACCAGCTTCTCAGCACCGGCGAAGTGCAGACTGTCGCCCTCTTTGCGATGGCTCTTCACGCAGCAGGCTATGATGCAATCAGCTTTACAGGCGGTCAGATAAAAATGATAACTGACGGCGTCCACACAAAGGCCAGAATCAAAAGCATCGACGCTCAGCGAATACACAGGGAGCTTCATAAAGGCCGTATAGTCCTCGTCGCAGGCTTCCAGGGCATCGATAAGGATGGAAACATCACCACCCTCGGCAGAGGCGGCTCAGACACAAGCGCTGTCGCCCTCGCAGCAGCACTAAAAGCCGACGAATGCGAAATCTATACAGATGTCGATGGGGTCTTTACCACCGACCCGCGGCTCTTTGACAAGGCTGTAAAGCTCGACAAAATCAGTTACGATGAAATGCTCGAAATGGCAAGCGTCGGTGCCGGCGTTATGCACTCCCGCTCCATCGAGTTCGGAAAAAAATATAACGTAAAAATTCATGTAAAAAACAGCGGTAAGGACGTCCCTGGGACCCTGATTACCGCAGAGGAGTCTGATATGGAAGAAATTGCTGTTACCGGTGCATCAATTCAAAAAGATATGGCCAAATTAACCCTGATTGGCGTTGACAATAAACCAGGAAATGCCGCCAGGGTATTTTCACGCCTTGCTGCTTACCATGTGCTCATCAACGATATTATCCAGACCGAGCTTAATCCGCAGAAAGCCAATCTCTCATTCACAATTGGCTCTTCCGACCTTAAGAACGCAAAAAAAGCTGTTGATGAGGTCAAGGACAAAATCGGCTGCGATAAAGTATTTATTCGCGACGATATCGCCGAAGTCTCTGTCATCGGCGTCGGTATGAGAAGCCATTATGGTATCGCAGATAAAATGTTTCGGGCACTTGCTGATGCGAAGGTCAATATCGATTCAATCACGACAAGCGAAATCCGCATAAGCTGCGTAGTCGATAAAAAAGACGGCGAAAAAGCCCTAAAGGCCGTTTGCGTCGTCTTCGATCTTGATAAGCCGCCGAAAAAAAGAAAAAAAGCTTAATCCGCCATTTTATTTTCCGGCAAATCGGATTTAACCGGTTGCGCAACTCGTCACATTCTACGTTAAACGTCCTGCGTAACGAGCCTCGCAGCCGTATAACGATGTACTTAGAGTGCTTTTCGAATTTATCGTTGCTCCGTGACCGATTTCAAATAAATTAAGGGACAGCATTTGTCGAAAAGAGCCAACAGGCCGGTTTTTGCAATGAATAAGCAATTGCGAAACGCCATTGTTATTTTCTGCACCCTGCTGGTCATCATTCTTGCCTGTCTCGACCGCAGCCGTTCGACAAATACATCCGCCCCGCCTCCTGCAAATGAAACAAGCGTCCAGACAGATTTCGAACGATACAACAGCCGCTTATTTCCCGTCACAAAAGTCGTTGACGGAGATACGCTCGACATCGGCATTCCTGATGGCAATGATTCCTATACGAGGATTCGGCTTTGGGGCGTCGATACTCCAGAAACTAAAAAGCCCAATACCCCCGTTATGTATTTCGGTCCGCAAGCTACTAAATTTACTACCGATAATGTCCTCAATAAAAATGTCACGATATTTCTTGAAAAAAAGCAGTCGCGCGATAGATACGGCCGCCTCCTTGCCTTCGTGCAATTGCAAGATGGAAAATATCTAAACGAAGAGCTCCTATCACAGGGCTTCGCCTATAACGATTCACGTTTCAAGCACAGTTTCTCCAACCTTTACAAGCAGCTCGAATCCGCCGCACGCCGTGATGGCAGAGGACTTTGGAAAAATGTCACTGTTGATCAGATGCCCGAATGGCGACAAAAATTAGAACGCTCCCTCCACACCCAAAACTAAAGTTCCTGCTTCTGCTCTTCTTTTTTATTGACTTTCAGCAGATAAAGCCTATAATCGACTTCGCATTTTTCGGGCATTGTAAGCCCTAAAGACTTAGCGGAGCTGATATGGTGATGAAAATATGTTCAATCCTGTTTTGCCATTCGCAAAAATCTCCTGTCTTTAACCATAAATACATTAATCTTTTTTCTTCATTTATAAACTGCATAAAACTTAAAAGTATGAATTTAAAAAAGGAAGGTGACTTATGAGAAAAGCATTATTCATTACTTGTGTGTTGTGTGTAATGTTATCTGAAGGTCAGGTTGTCGCTTTGACTCTCACACTGGATGGTGTATTAAATGAATGGGTAGGAAATGAGATCAGCAATCTGGGAACCGAGCCAGCCCCTGAAGGCGGTTCGTACACATTGCTGGCTGCATGGAATGGTACAAATCTGTATCTTGGAGTCGATCGTGAAACATCAGGCCGTTATCTGGGCGATATCCCCCGGGACAACGATTCGTTCTTCATTGCGGTTGATACTGATGGAATCCCAAACAGCGGAGCATACAGTGACGGCTATGGAATTATGAACTTTAATGGCCCCCTGCTGCCGGATGTGGTCTTCTATTATGCAGGAAGCGGCGGCTGGTATGAACGGACTGTTTGGGACGGCTTCGGTTGGCTCTGGGCCGGATGGACCTCAGCCAATCAATACTATGGATGGCAGCCGGCAAATCCAAACGATGAACTGATCCCAGATTTATTAGCAATGGCCCCAACACTTTCCGGTGCACACGAACTAAGTGTCTGGGCATGGATGACACGGGAAAACAACAACTGGGTCGAGGCTTCATGGCCGAGGGGTTATACTGGAAACTACCCGGTTATGAATGCTCCTGTTAAAATCAGAGATCTGGATACGAGATTGTTTATGCCGCACGATCCCGATCCGGTCCTTTACGAAGAAGATGTGCTGGTTTCAGATCTCATCCTTTCTTGGGGCATTGCACAGGATTCACTCGGTAATATTGATCCGAGCCTTTACGCGTATAAATTGTATATTGGTAGCAGTTCAAATCCGAATCCTGTTTACCAGGCTACAATTTCAAGCTGGGATGTAGGAACCAGGCGTGCATCGTATGCATTCACAACGGCATCTAAAGACGAAACCTATTTCTGGCGTGTTGATACGGTCCTCAATACTTCTCAGGAAATTGAAGGAGATGTCTGGACATTCTATACTGAATTAACGACTCCCCAAATAACAAAAGATCCCGATTATCAGGTAGTTGAAGCAGGCACAACCGCGGTATTTTCGATAATAGTGAATTCCCCATCAACTCCAATATACCAGTGGTACAAGTATGTTGATGGAATAAGCGACATTATGCTCTCTGACGGCAGCGGTATTTCGGGCGCTAAGGCCGACACATTATATATCGCCAACGTGAATTTGATGCACGAAGGCGGCTATTACTGTATCGTCAATAATGATTCGGGTATTCCAGACACCTCGGCTAAGGCACTACTGGGCATCAAAAGAAAAATCGCCTACTGGACTTTTGAAGGTAATAACGCTGATAGTATAATTGCAGGCAGTCCGGTTTCGTTCCTTTATGGCGACCCAACCTTTGCTCCAGGCAAAGTTGGAGATGGA
>JBFZBH010000062.1:0-6813 GCA_041308525.1 Phycisphaerae bacterium
CAGAACAAGTTGACTGCTGTCGGTCGTGACTTTGCCAGATATTGGGCATCTTTTATAAGAAGTTGTTCTGCGTTTCGAAGGCTGTCTGTTTTTTTGAATTTCTGGGCCGATAGAACAAGACCATAACCGGCTGCGACGCCTATTGCTGGTGCGCCGCGGACCGATAGAGTTTTTATGGCCTGAAAAACTCTTTTTATATCGTAGCATCGTATTTTGACAATTCTTCGAGGCAGCCTCCGCTGGTCGATTAGCTCTAAGTAGCCGTCTGTTCCCCCGACCCATTTAAGTGCAGAAAGAATCATAAAATTTTTGCCTCCTACATTTTTACGATGCGGTTAATTTCGCCTTCAGGTAGCTGCTTGTATAGCTCGAATTATTTTTAACAATTGCTTCGGGCGGGCCGGCAACAACGACCTGGCCTCCGGCCTCGCCGCCTTCGGGCCCGAGGTCTATTATGTAATCTGCCATCTTTATCACGTCAAGATTATGTTCGATGACCACGACCGTATTTCCCATATCAACAAGCCGCTGCAGAACATTTAAGAGATTATGAATATCAGCGAAGTGCAAGCCAGTTGTCGGCTCATCGAGTACATAAAGAGTCCTGCCGGTCTGCGCCTTGCCCAGTTCTGATGCAAGCTTAACTCTTTGTGCCTCACCGCCTGATAGCGTCGTCGAAGCCTGTCCAAGCTCCATATAGCCCAGGCCTACATCATTTAGCGTTTTGATTACCCGCTTTATTGTCGGAAAGTTCTCGAAGAATTTGACCGAATCTTCGATCCGCATATTCAGCACATCCGAAATATTGTTTCCTTTGTATGTGACCTGCAGCGTTTCTGGATTGTATCTCGTTCCCTTGCACTGCTCGCACGTCACATAAACATCAGGCAGAAAATGCATCTCAATTTTTTTCGTTCCCTGTCCCTGGCAGTGTTCACATCTGCCGCCCCGAACGTTGAAGCTGAACCGGCCGGGCTTGTAGCCGCGAATCTTCGCCTCTCTCGTCAGCGAAAAAAGTTTTCTTATAAGGTCGAATACGCCTGTATATGTCGCGGGGTTGCTGCGGGGCGTCTTGCCGATTGGCGACTGGTCTATCTCGATGACTTTGTCGATCTGTGATGCCCCGAGAATGCTTTTGTGCCTGCCGGGTTTTTCGGACGATTGATAAAGCCGCCGCTTCAGCGCCCTAAGCATTACCTGGTCAACCAGCGTGCTCTTGCCCGAACCGGAAACTCCGGTCACGCATATAAACACCCCGAGCGGAAATTTTACATCGATATTTTTAAGATTGTTCTCAGCAGCACCTTTAACCTCTATCGATTTTCGCAAATCCGCAGGGCGTCTTTTCTGCGGCAATAAAATTTGCTTTTTGCCGCTAAGATAATCTCCGGTCGGGCAGTTCGGAGCATTGATTATGTCCTCGAAAGTGCCTTGTGCGACAACTTCGCCGCCATTAGCGCCTGCGCCAGGACCGATGTCGATAATATAATCTGCGCTTTTAATGACATCCTCATCATGCTCAACAACAATTACGGTGTTTCCGATTTTACAAAGCTGTCTCAAAATTCCCAGCAGCCTGTCATTGTCCCGCTTGTGAAGGCCAATTGTTGGCTCATCGAGAACATAACAGACGCCGACAAGTCCGCTGCCGACCTGAGTTGCCAGCCGGATTCGCTGTGCTTCTCCGCCGGAGAGAGTGCCGCTTTTGCGGTCAAGCGTCAAATATCCAAGCCCGACATCGACCATAAACTGCAGGCGCGCCTTTATCTCTTTTATTATCTGTGCTGCTATGAGCGTTTTTTCCCTGTCGAGTTTGAGGTTATTGAAGAATTTCTGGGCCTTCTCGATTGTAAAAGTTGAAAGCTCATTTATATTTTTGCCGCCGACTGTGACAGCGATTGCCTCTGGCTTTAATCTCGCACCGTTGCAGCTTCTGCAGGGCTGTTCCGAAAGGAAACTATGCAGCCGCGCCTTGACGTATTCGCTTTCAGTAGTTTTCCACCGGCGGGTGACGTTAGGAACGACCCCTTCGAATGAGAAACCGTAATTGTTCTCATCATCTTCTGTTGTCCCGTAAAGCAGAATCCTTTTGATGTCCGGCGGAATCTGCTCGAACGGTGCCGACCTGCTTATCCCGACGTAATTGCAAAACTTCTTTATCAGGCGGTTGTAATAAATGTTCATTCTCTTGCCGCCACGACGCCAGGCGGTTATGGCGCCGTTTTCCAGAGAGACCGATTTGTCCGGCACGATTAAATCCGGGTCAAATTCGAGAATTGTTCCAAGTCCGTCGCAGCTGCTGCATGCACCATACGGGCTGTTAAAACTAAATAGCCTCGGTGACAATTCCTCGAGGCTCGCCTGCGGATGTTCCGGGCAGGCGAATTTTTCACTGTATATTACCTGCTGCCAGCCGTCTGTCTGATTATTATTTTTCTCACCGCCCGTTTTGCCCGGCTGCTGAATAAGGACAAGGATTATTCCGTCAGCAGCTTTTAATGCAGTTTCAACTGAATCTGCGAGCCGTATGCTCTGGGCCTCTTTCTGCTCCTGCGGCTTTATTATCAGCCGGTCAACAACTGCAGCTATCGTATGCTTCTTGTTCTTGTTCAGTGCCGGCACATTTTTGACATCGTAAATATTTCCATCGACCAGCACGCGGACGAATCCTTCCCGCTGAATGTCCGTAAACACCTCTGTGTGCTCGCCTTTCTTTCCCCGTATTATTGGTGCACAAATCTGTATCTTTGTTCCTTCAGGCAATTGGAGTATCGATTGTGTTATCTGCGATGAGTGCTGGCTGGTAATTTCCTTGCCGCAGACCCAGCAGTGGGGCGTTCCAGCACGTGCGAAGAGAAGACGAAAATAATCATAGATTTCCGTTGTGGTCGCCACAGTCGAACGTGGATTGCTGCTTGCGCTTCGCTGCTCGATTGCGATTGTAGGCGGCAGGCCCGTTATGTTTCCAATTGCCGGTTTCTGCATCTGCTCGAGAAACTGCCTTGCGTATGAGCTTAGCGACTCGACGTATTTTCTCCGTCCTTCGGCATAAATCGTATCGAACGCCAGCGAGCTTTTGCCCGAACCGCTTATCCCGGTTATTACAACGAGCTTGTCGCGGGGGATGTCGAGGTTTATGTTCTTGAGGTTATGCTCAGACGCCCCCGTTATCTGTATCACTTTTTCATTGTTTTTCTTTGCCATACAAGCTTCATTTACCCATAGATGTCTTTTATAAAAATTACATAATAATCCAAACTCACAATTGTATCATAAAACCAGCCAAAGGTAAATGGTCAGATTTCTAACTAATTTTTGACTGCTGACTCGCAATGGGCGGATGATATGTTGAATCTGGGAGTGCATTTTTTTAATCTGAAGGTGGAAATGCGGCGGATAAAAAGGTAGAATAATCCTGCCTTGCGGCAGTAAAAATGAACTAATTGCGCTTTACTTAAAAAAACTGATTAACTTTATGGACGAAAAAAGACGGATAAAAAATTCCGAAAGAGAAAAGCCGGGGCAACTTAAAATACAGGGGTGGAGGCTTTGGTTATTTCGCTTTATAGCATTTCTAATTCTTCCGGTCTTTCTGATTTTGGTTCTGGAAATTTCTCTTCGCCTCGCTGGTTACGGATATAATGCAAATCCGATTATTAAGACCACTATAAACGGGCAAAAGGTATATCGTGACAATGTAAAATTCGGCCGCTTGTTTTTTCCTCCGAATATCGCCCGCGAATACAATCCTTTTATTTTCCCGGTAGATAAGCCCGCAGGCACATGCAGGATTTTTGTTTTCGGCTCTTCCGCAGCGCTTGGAGCGCCCGACAGTGCCTACGGATTTGCCAGAATGCTCAAGCTAATGCTGGACGAGCGGTATCCGGCAATAAAGTTCGAAGTTCTGAATACATCTATGACAGCCATTAATTCCAACGTTGTTGTGGAAATAGCAAAGGAATGCGCAAAACATCAGCCGGATTTTTTCGTGGTTTATATGGGAAATAACGAGGTCATCGGCCCTTACGGGGCCGGGACCGTTTTTGCCCCGATATCCGAAAATTTATTTCTGATTCATTTGGGAACGGCTGTTAAAAAAACAAGGGTCGGGCAGCTTGTTTCGAGTATTTTTCGGCTGAGCGGACAAAAAAAGGAACTTAAGGTCTGGGGCGGCCTTCAAATGTTTCTCGAAAAGCAGGTTGCTGCTGATGATAAAAGGCTGCAGGCGGTCTATCGTAACTACACAAGAAATCTGCAAACGATATCCGGATACGGCGTAAAAGGCGGGGCAAATGTAATTTTAACTACTGTTGCAAGCAATCTTAAAGATTGTCCGCCGTTCGCCTCGCTTCATCGAAAGGATTTATCAAAGGACCAGGAAGAAACGTTCCGCAAACTATACAGCGAGGGATTGATTCATGAAAAGGCTAGTTCCCTTCAGCAGGCGATAGAGAAATACCTCGATGCAGAAAGAATTGACCCCAATTACGCCGAATTGCAGTTCTCCCTGGGCAACTGTTTTTACAATTCAGGACAGTTCGAACAGGCGCGCGATAGATACATAAAGGCTCGCGAGCTTGATACGATACGGTTCCGGGCAGACAACACCATAAACCGGATAATAACAGAAGTTGCCTCGAAAGACAGCACCGACAGGATTTTTCTTGTTGATGCGATCAGGCAAATGGAACAGCAAAGCCCGCATCAGATACCGGGGAACGAATTGTTCTATGAGCACGTTCATATGACATTTACCGGCAATTACGTGCTTGCTAAAGCAGTTTTCGAGCAAATCGCACAGATTATGCCCGGAAGATTTAAAAACCAGGAGATTTCTGGGCAGCCTGTTCTCAGTGAAGACAGCTGCAGAAAACTTCTGGCTTTTACAGACTGGAACCTGTATGTAAAATTAAGCCATCTGCACGATGAGTATATTAAAAATCCTCCGTTTACAAATCAGCTTAACCACCAGCAGGATATTCGAAGGCTGCGGGAGCGAATCGATTCGCTTAAGAAAGCATTAAACAAAGAGGCGTTATCGAAGATTGCACCGGCATACGAATATGCACTTCAAAAAAATCCCGATGACTGGATGCTTCATTATAAGTACGGTGATTTTTTAATGGACTCAATTGGTGATTACACATCCGCGATGATGCAGTTCAACAGGACGCTGGAGCTTGTGCCACATTTTTATCTTGTTCAGACGAAGCTCGGCATCATCTGTGCCAGGCTTGGTGATTTCGACAGGGCCATTGGGTATTTTCATCAGGCTGTTGCAGTAAAACAATCCTATGCGCCCGCTTATTTCAACCTTGGATTGGTTTATCAAAAGAAAAAGATGTCGAAAGAAGCCAAACAAAACTATAAAAAGGCGATAGAGTATCAGCCGAACCATGTACCTTCTTATGTCAATCTGGGCGTTCTGCTTGATGAGCAGGGCCGCCTTGATGATGCGATTGAACTTACGCGAAAAGGGATAGAGTTTCAGAAGGATTCCACGCAGCTGCATTACAATCTCGGCTGCTATATGAAAAAGAAAGGCCTGCAGGATGACGCTGTAAAGGAATTTCAGACCGTTTTAATAATAGACCCTGAACATAAACTGGCAAAACAGGACCTCGATGAAATCCTAAAGAAGCCTCAGTAAAACTGTGCAGATTTCAAACCTTCATAAATGGGATTTGTCTTATAAAGAAGCTGTCGGGCTGCAAAAGAAGCTTGCCAGCCGCGTAAAATTCACCCCAATCAAAAAACGCCCAAAATTGGTTGCCGGCTTGGATTGTGCCTTCAGCAAAGACGGTAAAAAAATTATTTCTGCGGTTGTTGTTTTAAATCTGGAAAATTTTCAGATAGTCGAAATAGTTAGTGCTGTCCGAAAATTAACATTTCCCTATATACCTGGTTTATTATCATTTCGAGAGGCTCCCGTATGTATCGCAGCAGCCAAAAAATTAAAAACCGAGCCTGATGTATTCATTATCGATGGTCAGGGTTTTGCCCACCCCAGACGTTTCGGGCTTGCCTGTCATTTGGGTTTATTTTTCGATAAGCCGACTATTGGATGTGCCAAGAGCAGGCTTCTTGGCTCTTACGAAGAACCGCCCTTGCAAAAAGGTTCTGTCACATTTCTGGAAGATAAAACAATGCCAGGTGTTAAGCGGAAAGGAAAAAGCAGCGAAGTTATCGGCGCGGTTCTCAGGACAAGAACGAATGTAAAACCTGTTTTTGTTTCTGTCGGCTACAAGTGTACCCTTCGTAATGCGATTGATATTGTTCTTAAATGCACGAGGGGCTTTCGGCTGCCAGAACCGACCCGCCTCGCCGACCAAATCGTCAGCAGGCTGGTCTCTGCTCAAATGATGGTTAAGGATTCGCTGTAGTTAGACTCCTGATGGTTTAGCGACTTTTTCTTGCAAGACAAGGGTTATTACGGTATTCTTTGTATCAATACTTGGCATCATTGAGGAATTGCGGTTTTTGGCTTATGAGAAACAGGCGGTCTAAGGAGATGGCATGAAACTTAACTGGGCGACAAGGATAACGATTGTTAGAATTCTTCTGACAGCACCATTTGTCAGCCTCATGCTCAAGATCAATGACCCGACGCTGGAGGCCTGGCAGCAGAACGGCATACGATATATTGCAATAATCGTTTTTCTTGTTATGGCGATAAGTGACGGGATTGATGGATTCCTTGCAAGAAAAAACGGACAGATTACCCGTCTTGGGACATTCCTTGACCCGATGGCGGACAAAATTTTAATAACGTGTGCATGTCTTTTGCTTGCCTCTGAGCGAGCTAAAGTTGAT
>JBFZBH010000063.1:0-6763 GCA_041308525.1 Phycisphaerae bacterium
CTCCGTTCTGTTGGCCCGAAATGAGGGGCTGCAATTTTTTAATCGCTCGAGTACAGGCGGGCCAACTGATAAAAGCAAAAATAACTCGATAAAGTCAGCACCGTATTGGATAAAGCTCGTTAGACTCGGGAACAATTTTTCCGGCTATATGTCGAGTGATGGAACATCCTGGACACAGGTCGGAATGACTGCGAACATTTCAATGCCGGCAAAGATATATGCAGGTCTGGCTGTCACAGCAGGGAATGTCCATGACTGTTCCAGAGTTGTTGCATCTACTTTTGACAATGTCCTTATCGTAAGAGATTCCAACGAACCGGCGCCGAAACCTTTGACACTGGCTGCACCCCCGAAAGATACCGGTCAAACGAAATAGAACCCGGTTAAAAAAGACTGACTGACGTAAATAATTTTTTAAGAAAGGATAAAGAATGTTTTTTTCGAATTTAAAGCGGAGCACAAATCTAAACGGTTGGAAAAATATTTTAACGGTCCTTTTCATTTCGATAGTGCTCTCAGGCTGCACGGATGGGAGGGCACGCGACGTTACTTTTCTGCATATCTCGGACCAGCACTATGGAGGGAAAAATTTCGACCAGAATATGCCGCAGGGCACGATAGATGCGATGAACAAGATTGCAGGAGCACAATATCCTGACAAAATCGGAGGAAAAGTCGGAACACCGCTGGGTGTGATTCTTACGGGTGACTTAACGGATGGGGGAGCTACTGAGCAGTTCAAATTATTCACAGAGGACTGGGGGCTTAAAGGCGGGGACGGCAGATTAAAATTCCCCGTTTACGAAGGGGTCGGCAACCACGATGGCGGACCATCAACAGGGGCAGGCAGAAGAGGGAATGTGCGGCGGCAGATTAGCGAGAGAAACAAGAGCCGGCCGAGCGTTGTGAACACATCGGAGAACGGGCTTCATTATTCGTGGGACTGGCAGGATGTTCACTTTGTTCATTTGAATGAATATGCAGGGCTGGATGATGCGAACCGATACGAGGGGAATTTGAAATATAAAAGGAAGGCGCAGTCGTACGGCAATCCATCGGAAAAGAGTTTGCAGTTTCTTGCAAAAGATTTGGAAGAAAAGGTCGGCAAGAGCGGCAGGCCAGTGATTCTGTGCCAGCATTACGGGTTTGACGGCTTTTCGTTCAGGCCGTGGGGAGATGAAAGGGCGTGGTGGACTGAAGAGCATGCGCTTCGTCTTTGGGAGACTATCGAAGGCTACAATATAATCGCACTGCTGAGCGGGCACGATGGCTCTGAGGCGGTTTCAAACTGGCACGGCATTACGAATTATCATATGGATGACAATATACGCTTTGGGGTTTATCACATCACGGATGACAAGATGACCGTCTCAAAGCGCAATTCACGGACGAACACCTGGGAGGCGAATCAGTCGCAATCGGTTTCGATTAACTCAAGCTCTGCGACGACGCTGAAGGCGGGGCCGTATCTGATTTACCCGAACGACCCGAGGAAAATGACGGTCTGCTGGCGAAGCGATTCGAACGAGCCGGCCGAGATTGCGTGGGGGAATGTGTTTTTCAATTACGAAGGAGGCAAGGTCAGCGTCGAGCCTTATGATACGGAAAATCATTTATATAAATATACGATAAGCGGACTGAAGCCCGATACGCGATACGTTTACAGGGTAAAGTATAACGACAAATTCGCGCCGGGGATGTTTTATACGGCGCCGGATTTCAATGCTGTGAGGGTGAAATTTATTGTATTCGGCGATACGCGAAACAACGTTGCTGATTTCGGGAAGGTCAACAAGGCAATTTATGACAAGATGTATGAAGATGCGGCTTATCACAGCATAATTCTGCACACCGGCGACTGGGTCGGCAACGGCAATAACATAAGCGAATGGGACAAGCAGTTTTTCTCGCGCGAGCCTGCTGCGAAATACGCAAGATATGTCCAGTCGCGAGTACCGATTATGGGGACAATCGGAAATCACGATGGCAACGGAGTGCTTTATAAGAAGATTCTGCCGTATAATTATGAAGCTGACCGTTATTATTCTTTCGACTACGGCCCCATACACGTATCTGTCCTCGATGAATACAAAAGCTATGCTCCGGATTCACAGCAGTATAAATGGCTGGAAAAAGACCTGGCCTCTACGGATAAAAACTGGAAGTTCATCGTGACTCACGAGCCTGGCTGGAGTGCCGGTTCTCATCCGAACCACAAGGAAATACAGAAATTTATCCAGCCGCTTTGCGAGAGTTACGGTGTTGACATTTTCTTTGCTGGACACAATCACTATTATGCCCGCGCCGAAACCGAAGGCGTGCAGCACGTAACAGCAGGTTCAGGCGGCGCACCAATGTATGACCCGAACAATAATTTTCCGAATCTGAAAAAGACTGCGAAGACGCTGCATTTCTGCGCAGTCGAGGTTGATGGAGAAACCCTGAAATTCGAGGCGATTGATGATTCAGGTAAAGTAATCGATTCCTTTACAATGCAGGATAATAAAGGAAAGCAAAAATAGCCGCACGATTAGTTTTAGTGCAAGCTGACAGGGTGAGGATATAAATGATAAAAAAACCGCGGGGTAAAGTATCCCGCGGTTTTTCCTTTTACAGTAAATAATTATTTACTACTTAGGCAAATTATCGCCTCTTGCGAAGCAGTGCAAGGCCGCCGAGACCAAGCAGCATAATTGTTGCAGGCTCGGGTATTCCGTTGCTCATCGTAACATCGTCAACGTAGAAAGTGCCGCCCTGGCCTATCCAGCCGTTCTGGACAATCATCAAAGTGGCATTTCTTTTGATCTTGTTTAGATAATCAGGATCTAAAGGATCAATGTTTGCCTCAGGAACAAAAATCGACGTCTCAAAGTAAGTCCACACGCCGTTAGTCAGATCAGAGCCGAGAATAGTAAGCATAGATTCGGTCACATTTGTATTCCACCAATCGCTCGCTCTGAAACCAAACTGCATAGCATCAGTCGAAGGCCCATCATGGTAAATCCAGGCGCTGACAGTCCACGTCTTGTTCTCGATTGCAGCAGGAACAGGCATTTCGGTGTATAACTGTCTGAAATTGGAGTATTTGTCTCCGCTTACATTCGGCATATCTCTTACGCCGACTTTGGCTGCCTGGTTTCCAGTGCGGACAACGCCGGTAGTGCTGTCAACTATGGCAAAATCGCCGTTATAGCTGACCCACTCACCCGGATTGCCGTTATCAGTCGTGACTGTGCCAAGCGGCTGAGCTTCGAAACCCGGGTCAATAATAATAACTGCCTGGGCCCCGCAAGCAAATGCCATCAAAAAAAATAAAACAAAAATTTTTTTCATCACTCACTTCTCCTTTCTTCTAATTGCTTATCAGTGTATTTCACACAACAAACAGCCTAAAAACTTGCCGCCCACTTTTCCTTTCTTCCTGCTTTTGAAGTCTTTTCTTAATGCCATATCAGCAGAAAACATACAGCATAAGAAAGGTGTGGCGGTATTTACTTTTGCAATCAGTATTTATTGAATGAGAAAGACAGATAAAGCGAATGAATGCAGCAATATGGCAAATACCCCTTTCATTCTCTTCATCACTGCTCTCTCAAGCTAAACTGCCCCAATTTTAGCAGTTCAAAATAACCGAGTTTTCAACATATTTACTATAACCGTTGTGCTGGTCTTTTTCAAGTTTTTCTGTCAGAGAACTCATGTAAATACTTAATCTACAAAAAGATACCGAAGATTATAAATAATTATTATAGCTATAAGTCTATATATCATAAGCATATAGCGTAATCTGCGAATATCAATTTCCTTTTTCGCCCAACCTCAGGAAATGTCGTTTTCCCTCTATTTTTGATAAATATTTTCAAGCAGACTTATCCGCAGAAACATCCGCGGCTTCCTGCGCTGAGGGGGCAAGCGGCAGAATCGAAAGTTAAAATGACACCAAACAGGCTTCACAAACAGTGATTGAAGTTTATTTTTTTCTTGCCGGCTTGAGAGTGAAGGAATTTTTCCATTGCTCTTCGAGAGCCTTTGCAAGCTGGGAGCTGGTTACGTAGGCAAGCTCGACAAGAATCGTGCCGATTTTCTTGGTTTGTGACTGCTGCTGTATTTTAAGGGCGTGCTTAATTTGCTCAGGAGTGCAAAATTGTTTCTTAACGAGTATCTCTCCGATTCTCAGTATTCTGGATGTGTCCATTCCTCTTACCTTTTAAGTATTACCGATTTTTCTATATACAAACACCTTCTTTGCTAAATATTTCGTCAATTTTCCTGAAAAACTTAAAAATTGGAAAAATTTTGCCTGTTTTACAGGGAAAATCCCAGAGGAGTGACATATTCTGTCACTCAAAAAGGGAGCTTAAAGGAAAAGTTCCGGGTTAAGAGCGAAGAGTTAAGAGGTAAAAACGTTCAACATTGAACGTCGAACTTCCAACATCGAAAGGACAAAATTTTAAGACGATTTTGAGTTGGGTGGAGCGTGCGCAATTTCCTTTCTATATATCCAGTTCAGGAAAAACAAAAATCCCAGTACAAACAGAGGACCTGAAATGACAAGATATGCAGACCAGTGAAACCTGGCCCAGGCCATAAGCAGATACAATAAGCCAAGGCTGGTGAACAAAATCGCTCCAAGCCATTCCCATCGCCAGGAGATGATCAAAATGATAATAATTATTGCTGTTGGAATAAGATGTATTAAAAGTGCAAGAATCGTAGGCAAGAAGCCATAATCACCATCAAAGACATCGAGGGCAAAGAGGCTTATGAAGACAGCGAAGGCGATGGCTAAAATTCTCGGTGTCCAGAACAAAAATCTGCCTAAAGAGCGGTTCATTCTATGTATGCCCTAAATCGAGTATCCGTGCAAATCCTTTCATTAAAACACAGCCGCGTGGCCGATAAAAACAATTGGATAATCTATTTTAAAAAATCAATGGTTAATTTTATAACGGAGTAAAAGAAATGAAAGTAAAAATTGCACTACTGTTAAGTTTATCGGTATTAGGCATATTATCCGGCTGCAAATCGGCACCGCAGCAGGTAAAGGATTACACAAGGCAATTGCCGCCGGGCCAGTTTGCGCTAAGAAAAATTACAGACCCCGCTCAGATTCCAGATTTCACACTGGCCTCTTTCAACGTCAAAGACCTCAGGCAGGCCGTTGCCAACAGCTTGAATTACTTGAAAAAGCCCTCGAGCCAGAAATTTTATCCGAGCAACGGAATCAGCCACAGCCATGCGGTCGCAAGCCTGCAGAAATTCGCACAGCTTCTCGATTCAGGGCTGATTGGCCTGTCGCTCAATAGTGCAATAAAGGACAATTTCGATGTTTACATATCCGTTGGCTGTGATGATATGGGGACGGTGCTTTTCACAGGATACTATACACCGATTCTCGACGGCTCGACAACCAGGACGGAAAAGTACAAGTATCCTTTATACAAACAGCCTGCTGACCTTGTTAAGGCACCGGACGGCAAGATACTGGGGCAGCGCCTGGCAAACGGCGAGATAAATCCTCAATATCCATCGCGGGAAACTATTGAAAGAACTAATATGCTTAAAGGGCAGGAGATTGTCTGGCTTGCTGACCAGTTCGAAGCCTATATCGCGACAATACAGGGTTCGGCACAAATCCGGCTGCCGGACGGCTCGCTGATGGGAATAGGGTATGCGGCAAATAACGGGTGGGACTATAAGCCAATAGCAGAGGCGATGATTAGTGACGGTGCCATAACGAGGGCACAATTGAGCCTCGCTTCGATGATACAATATTTCAAGCAGAATCCCGACAAGGTTTCAAAGTACACAAATATTAATCCGCGCTACGTTTTCTTCCAGAACGAATCAGGGCCGCCGCGGGGAAGCATAAATGAGCCGGTGCTTCCGATGCGTTCAATTGCAACAGATAAATCAATCTTTCCGCGAGCTGCATTGACGTTTTTCTCGACAAAGCTGCCAACGGAGAAAGGCGGTATGATAACTCAGGAATTATACGATGGTTTCGCACTCGACCAGGACACGGGAGGTGCGATCCGTGCGCCGGGCAGATGCGATGTATATATAGGCATCGGAGATACAGCAGGCAAACTGGCTGGACAAACCTACCAGGAAGGAAAACTTTATTATCTGTTCCTCAAGGACTACACCTCCCCGCCCGCACAACAAAATTAAAATATTCAAATGCCGCACAAGACAGGGCTTTCTGGAAATTCAGAAAGCCCTCCCGCTTTTAAAAAGCTTACTTTACGCGTTCCTGGAGGATTTGGGCGAGGCGGCGGAGAGTATCAGCTTTTCTGCCGAAGGGTTTGAGGGCGGCTATGGCCTGGCTTGTTAGAAGGCGAGCTTTTGCCCTCGATTTTTCGATACCAATGACAGCAGGGTATGTAGCCTTGCCGGCCTTTGCGTCCTTGCCGGCAGTCTTGCCGAGCTGACGTGTGCTGCTGCAGACATCGAGGATGTCATCGGTAATCTGAAACGTCAGTCCCAGTTTTAGGCCGTATTCGCCTAATAACTTTATTTGTTTTTCTGAGGCGTGAGCGCAAATCGCCCCCATCGCAGCAGCGGCCCGAAACATCTTTGCGGTCTTATTTATATGGATATACTCGACGATATCCTTTGTTCCTTTAACTTTCTCTGCCTTCAGATCCGCCATTTGTCCTGCAATCATTCCTGCAGGCCCGGCGGCTTCGGCAAGCTTGCCGATAAGCTGTGCTGCGACCGCAGGATTTGAAACTTTTTTTTCCAGAATTGCTCGGACCTT
>JBFZBH010000064.1:0-6723 GCA_041308525.1 Phycisphaerae bacterium
TTTTTTTTCCAGAATTTCGAATGCGAGTATCAAAAGAGCATCGCCCGTTAAAATTGCTGTTGCCTCATCGAACTTTTTATGACAGGATGGCTTTCCCCGCCGCATATCGTCGTCATCCATTGCGGGTAAATCATCGTGAATAAGCGAAGATGTGTGCATCATTTCAATGGCTGCTGCGGCAATTTGTGCATCATGATTTACTTTGCCGCTGACGAGTCTGCAGCACCACATAACAATCGCGGGCCGGATGCGCTTGCCTCCGTCAAGGAGCATATAGCGAATTGCTTCTTTGAGGGTCTTTTCAATCTTGCGGTCTTCCCTCAGGAGCGCCGTGAGGACAGAGTTGACAATACGCTGCATGCGGGCAAGCTCAATATTAAAATCGTTTACCTTGCTGTTTGGCATAACAAACTCTGAAAAATTTCAAATTGCAAAACACTAATACCCAAATTATACTGCAAACTGAAGAAATTTTCTAAAATCTTTTATGAAAAACGATATGATTTTAATCCTCGGTGTTACCGCATCCGGCAAAGGCAGGCTGGCGTTCGAGCTTGCCAGGCAAACCAGCGCCGAGATAATCAGCATTGACTCGATGAAGGTTTATCGGAGAATGGACATCGGCACAGCCAAGCCGCCGCAGGAGGCCCGCAAAGCCGTTGCCTATCATCTTATCGATATTGTTGAGCCGAGCGAGGCATTCAGTGCGGGCATGTTTTTAAAAGCAGCGAATGCGGCGATTGAAGAAATCAAGGGCCGAAACAAGCCTATTGTAGCTGTCGGCGGGACCGCATTCTATATCAAGGCGCTGCTTTATGGTTTATTCGAAGGCCCGGGTTCGGATTCATCAATACGCTCGGAATTAAAAGAGCAGGCAGGCAGGCTCGGTCTTGAAAAGCTGCACGAGAGGCTTCGGCAAATCGACCCGACAGCAGCCCAGAGAATTCATCCGAATGATGAAAAAAGAATCATCAGGGCGCTTGAGGTTTATGAATTGACAGGCAGCCCTATATCCGGTTTTCAGCAGCAGTGGGAAAAAGAACCGCCTGTGCCAGAGAATTGGAAAATCATAGGGCTGCGAAGTGATAAGGCGCTGGAGAACCAGAGAATTAACAGCAGGGTAAAAAAGATGATTGACGATGGTCTTGTCGATGAAGTCAAATCGCTTTTATCTGAAGACAAGCCATTAAGCAAACAGGCAAGATGCGCTATCGGCTATGCAGAGATAATCGATTACCTCGAAGGAAAGATTAGCCTCGATGATGCAATCGAACAGATAAAGATAAATACCCGCCGGCTTGCAAAACATCAGCGGACCTGGTTCAAAAGATTCAAAAACGTCCGCTGGCTCGAAATCCAACCAGCCGAAACAATTTTCGAACAATTAAAAACATTACTGCAGGAAATTCGTTGATTTAAATATCAGAAGAAAACTATCAGCAACAGATTCAGCTATTTTGCATCTGGCGGGAGGCTTTGAAGAAGGCGGCGGATTCGCTGAGAACAAGCTGTTTTACGAGGCTGCTTGGCACAACTGAAAGCTCAAGATTAAGGACTTTCTGTTCGACTGCTGAGGCAATGGCACGGGCAGTTAGCCTGTCGATTCGGAACTCATCGGCAAGGCATGCAACAATCCGGGATTTGTCCCAGCGGCTTTTTTCGGCCCTGCGGCATAGTTCGGCAAACTTTTCGGCATCGGTCATTTCTTTTATATTGATATGCGCAACCTCAATACGTGCGCGCATCAACTGGCGCCTGTAATGATAGTCGTTGAAGGCAGCTGCTGCGCCTTCCAAACCGGCTGAAGCAAGCGCGGCCTTGACAATGGAAAAAATCTCGCCGCTGGAAATGGTGCGGCGCTTCTGTTTGTTATAAAGGGTGTATGTTATCACCTCGGCAAGCTGCTCAGCAGTTTTTGTGTCCGGCCCGTTTGATGAGGCAAGGGCATTGCTTACAGCGGCGAGAACCTTGGTGTGCATATATTCCTCGCTGCTGCCATCGGCCTTGATTACTTTTAGCTGCGTCCGCATCCTCCAACCTCGCAACAATCAGCAGAACAAAATTATTTTTTTCTGTGTTCTGCGTTACACAACTCTTTTAACAAATTTTACTCAAAAAGTTTCGGCCCGGTTGCAGGCTCGCTTCTGCCAATCGTCTGGCTGACTTCCTCAATCAGCTCGCCTGCATCCTTAAAGTCACGATACACGCTTGCGAACCTGATATATGCAACCTTATCAACTCCGCTAAGATGCTTTATTACGCTTTCGCCGATAAAAGCGCTTGTAACCTCCTTATCATACTCGCGAAAGATGTCCTCTTCAACCTTGTCGGCAATCTGCTGAATCTGCTCGACAGACACCGGCCTTTTATAACAGGCCTTCTGCAGACCTGCCACGACTTTTTCCCTGTCGTAGGGCACTCGGGAATTATCTTTCTTGATGACGTAGAGCTTGAAGCTTTCTCCGATTTTTTCGTAGGTGGTGAAACGCCTTTTGCATTCGAGACATTGGCGTCTGCGCCTGATGACCCTGCCCGAGTCGCTGGAGCGCGAATCAATGACTTTGTCTTTATCAGCTTTGCAGAATGGACATCTCATTTTTAAACCCGCCTGCCTTATTGAGTAAGTCCGCAAATACCTTAATTATCACTTCCGCAGCACCATATATAGTTTTGCTCCCATTTTAACCTCAATATATAGTGCGTCAAACGAAAAAATGGAAATTTTGTAAGAAGAGCAAAGATTGGTTTAAAAAAAAGAATCCCTGCGACCCACTCGCAGGGATTCACCCGGAAAGAAACTTATAGGCTGTCTCACTATTTGTTCGTCCCCACAACAAAGGGACGCGATTTTCATCCTGCCTGGGCCTCGGATTCCCGGAGGACAACATAACAACCGGGTCTCCTGCACAAGCTCCCCCCCATGGCAGGACCTCCTTTCGGAGATAGAAATTATGTAGTTGATGAGCTGCCGACCGCAAACGTTTTAACATTCCGCCAGCCACGCCCCCTTTATTACATCTTTCCATAAAAAGTCTAAAAAACAAAAAGGACGCATCCAAATTAATTTAGAGAATTTTTTATAATTTTTTGTGCCCCATAAAACCAATATGATATGTCCCCCTCCGCATATTTAGTACATCTTCATATGGTTATATCATCTGCGCTCCAGTCAAAGGGGATTTCGCAGAAATTTCAGACTTTCGAATGAAGATGAAACAATTCTATTTCTTAGAACGGTTTTTATAATTTTGCCAAACCAGAACAATAACAAGCCAAAAACTGCAGTAGATGGCACCAATAACCCAGCCAAAAAGCAAACTTATAGCTGGTGCTATACTATTATATTCAATGTCTGTGGCAAGATTATATTCTGCTGAGGCAACCAAAAGAATCCAGCAAACAACCGAACCAAATATAAATCCTAGAATTTTATTTTTAATGACAAATAAAGGAACCGGCGGCAATAGGAAGGTCAGCACTGCAAGAATAATCTCATAAAAATCAAAATTACTTTTTAACAATAAAAGCATACACATTCTCACTCTTGCGGTTTAGCATACCAGTCGGGATTTTTTGCGAGGTTTTCGCGGGCTTCCTCTGTCATCATTACAAATGCAGGATGATTGCTTGGCCAGGCGCGGGTTGTGAAGGGGCCTGCCTTCATCTTCTCAACTTCCCGCGCCACAGACAATAGATAGCTGCCGTAGATGTGGAGGGAATCACTTATATCGACATATCTGCCGACTTTGACGGGCCTGCTTATTTTCACAGAAATCTTTTCGGCGATTGTTTTTTGCAAATCGGTCAGAGCATAGACGTTCATAAACCAGGCCTTGTATAAATCGCGGCTTCGCCAGTGTGTATTCATATTCAGGGACATTTCGCCATTATTGTCTTCAACCAGCCGGCACCAGATTCTCTGGAGGCAGGGCGGGTCATCGGTCTTCGGGTCAGCAGTCGGCATCCAGGTTATGGCCTGTGCCCTTCGGGTGTGGTTGACCTCAGAGAGGATGTCGATGATGTATTGAATCTGGTCTATTTTTTTAAAGGGCTTTGGCGTTTTGGAATTTCGGATGTCTTCGACCGGACAATAAGCGAAAAGCCTCTCGTGATAGGTGTAAGTCCATTTTCCGGCTGATGGGTCTATCCAGTGGTCGTGAATGCCGCCGACTACCTCCTGCCTGTAAACCTCCAGCTCTGCTGGGCCGCCGGGGAAGTTCTTGTGAATACGCGGCTCATTAAATGGATTTGTAATCGTTACCATAACGGTGGCATCACGGCTCAGCGGGTCATCGGGTTTATCGTACTGGGTCTTTATATGGAGGCCGTTATCCCAAACAGCCAGAACGGCTTTCTCCCAGGCCTCAGGAAGACAATCTGCTGCTATATTAATTACGGGTATGTTTCCTGATGATGATGACATTGGTCTTAACCTCCTTGTCTTGACAATTGTAAAAAAAATTTTTCGATGATTACCAACTATATAAAAACATAATTACTTTGTCGGCCACTTGGAAAGGTCGACTTCCTGAGGGGTAATTTTGTACTGGTCCCAGTAGCGCTGCGGAATATCCGCAAGAATCCTTCTGGCCTGAAAATCATATTTACTTAGCGGGAACTGTTGCATAACCTGCCTGCACGAATCAACCGTTTGCCTGTAATTTATCACAGGCAGCCTGCCGGCCTTGCGGGAAGTAATCGCCCACTCGATAAGTCTTTCGGCCTCTACCTGCTGGTCTTCTGTAAGCTCTTTGAAAACAAGTTTTGTTTCGTCAACAGTTTTTGCCTGTTCCTGCTGGACAGGTTGAATGGGAAGAGACTGCTGGACTTCGCTGGTGGCTGGCTGCTTTGAGACCGTCACTTCCTTAATGTTCGGTTCAGCCCTCAGGCGCTTATCATCTTCTTTGATGACATCGTAATATGTCTTTTCCGGCGGAGGCGGTGCCTGCTCGCCTGAAGGTAAATATTGCAGCACAAAGATGGCCAGAACCACCAATGCTGCCAAGCCAATGGCTAATTTTAACCAGGTATTCATAAATTATCCCTTGAATCAGCGAAATTGCTTTTCCACTGCAATTAACTTATAATTGATTTTAGAAAATGCTTTTATTTTGGCAATAGAATTGTTGCAGAAAAGAAATTGAATATGTTCACAGGATTAATAGAAGGGTTTTGCAAGGTTAAAACCGCCAAACCGGCTGGTGCGGGGGCGATGCAGCTCACAATCGATTTAGGCAAAATCTCTAACGGTTGCAGGGCTGGTGATAGTATTTCTGTCAATGGAGTTTGCCTTACGATTGCAAAGCTGACCGGTAATCTTGCGTCCTTTGATGTCAGCGGCGAAACGCTATCAAAATCGACGCTCAGCAAACTAAAGGCATCTTCTTTTGTCAATATCGAACGGGCTGTTGCAGCTGATGGGCGATTCGGAGGACATTTTGTCCTCGGACATGTCGATGGCACAGCAGCAATTCAATCAATTGAGAAAAAGGGGAAGTTTGCAAACATAACCTTTGCTGCAGATAAAGGACTTATGGAAAATATGATGGATAAAGGCTCGGTTGCAGTTGACGGCATATCGCTGACGATATCGAGCCTCGATAAAAAGGGCTTTTCTGTCACGCTGATACCTGAAACTATACAAAGAACAACTTTGGGTACAGCAAAAGCCGGACAAAAGGTAAATATCGAAACCGATATCATAATTAAGACGATAAAAAAGTATCTGGATAGTTTGCTGCCGGCCAAGGAAGGTCTGACGATTGAAAAAATTCGCAGCCTGGGATTTTGAGCGGATATGAACGGAACAAATTATAACAACTCGATAGAGAATGAGCCTGTGATAGGGATAACGATGGGCGACCCGGTTGGGATCGGGGCGGAGATTATCGTTAAATCACTGGCTGAACCGGAGATACGAAAGGCAGCGAAATTCATCATATTCGGATTGAACGAGCAGCTTGTATATGCCGCTGACCGGGCGGAGATAGAGCCTTTCTGGGGAAGGGTGCAGCATGAAAAAATCGGCAGGGAGTACCCTTATAAATCAGTCGTCGCTGATTACGATGAATACTCGATACCGCCGTGGATAAAAGAGCCCAGCAAGCTTGCAGGCGAGGCGAGTGCGGAATTCTGCCTGGATGCAATCGAGGCAGCCAGGGCTGGGATAATCGACGCAATCGTAACGGCGCCCATCAACAAGACAAGCTGGAAGCTTGCGGGTATTAAATGGCCGGGGCACACAGAGATGCTGGCTGAAAAAACCAGGTCGAGGCGAAAGGTAATGATGTTCGCATCCGAAAAGCTCAAAGTCGCCCTTGCGACAATCCACGATGCCCTTTTCGACGTCAGGAACAAATTTACGATAGGGTGCGTCTTTGAGCCGATAGATTTGCTAAATGATGCACTAAAGCAGTATTTCGGCATTGAAAATCCAAGAATCGGCGTTGCTGCACTAAATCCGCATGCAGGCGAGCACGGCAGGTTCGGCGATGAGGAAGAGCGGATTATATCGCCGGCGATTATGCTGGCCCTTCAGCACAATATAAACTGCACAGGCCCGTATCCTGCGGACAGCCTGTTTCAAAAAGCAGTACGGGGTGAATTCGACGGTATTGTGGCGATGTATCATGACCAGGCGATGATTCCGATAAAGCTCCTAAGTCCTGAAACAGCCGTGAATATCACGCTTGGGATTCCAATAATCAGGACAAGCCCGGCGCA
>JBFZBH010000065.1:0-6705 GCA_041308525.1 Phycisphaerae bacterium
TTCGAAGCCGGCCCGTTATTAACAAGAGTTGTAACACTCCAGCAGGCACCCGAAGGCTCTATCACCTCAACATCCTCTTCAAGCGAAAGAATCGCCTGTTCGCCGTATTCCGTTATCAAAGTCGGCGGTGACAATATTTGCTCGAAAGAACCCCCGTTTAATCTGCCGTCCTCTATATAATCGAAAAATACTTTTTCTCTGCCGCCTTTTTCCTTATACAGCTCATAATACTGTTTCGATTTTACCTTAATGACTTTCGAGCTGTCTTTGTCCTCGGCGACAGTTTGTGAATTTATGCAGAAGCATAAAAATATTATTGTTAATGTTGCAAAATTCTTAATCAAGAGTTTCCATCTTAAAGGCTTAAAAACATAATTCACCCCTAACGACATAAATTATTTTATCAAAATTCCCGCGGACTGTCAATATTATCCCTCACACCCCCTGGTTTTACGTCTCCAAGAGCAGCATTAACGCTCATCCTCGCCGTTTGAGCACCGAAACCTTACGATGGAAAATGAAAATTTTCCGACATTAATTTTCTATCTTTCATCTTTACGGATTTTGTTTATAATATCCGGCATAAGAAAATTTAAGGAACAATATTATGAGAAAAAGGAATTTGCTCATACTCGCCGCTGCTGTAACCGCCGGCCTCTCTATATGCGGCTGTGTCGAACGGCAATTAACTATCAATACGGTTCCGCAGAATGCTGTAATCACTCTAAACGATGAAGAAATCGGTCAATCACCCGTTACCGTATCCTTCAACTGGTACGGCGATTACAGGGTCAGAATCGCCAAAGAAGGATATGAAACGTTGAACACGCATAAAGAGTTAAAGGCTCCCCTGCACGATAAGTTCCCGTTTGATTTCTTTGCTCAGGTATTAAGCCCCAAAAAAATCGTCGACAAATATGAATGGACTTTTCAACTCGAACCGGCACAAGAACCAGATCGAGACAAGCTCATTCTGGACGCACAGAAACTCAAAGGACAAATTTAATTGTTGAAAATCTCTTAGCTGTTCTCGAATGAAAAGAATATAAAGAGAAAAGAGAAATCTATATTTGTGACAAATTGAGATGTGTTTTTAAAGCAGGTTCTTGCTATACCAGTCAATTGACAGTCGCAGGCCATCTTCGAATGAAACCTTCGGTTTAAACCCTATAAGTTTCTTTGCAGCAGTTATATCCGCCAGCGAATGTTTCACATCTCCCGGACGAGTCGGCGCATAAATCGGATTGACCTTTCTGCCTGTCAGATTGTTTATTGCCGCGATTACCCTGTTGACTGTTATCGACTCCCCGCATGCAATATTCACAACCTCACCGCTCGTTTTTTTTGCCCTGGCAGCAAGCAAATTCGCATCGACGACATTATCGACATAAGTAAAATCTCTGCTTTGCTCGCCATCGCCATAAATCGTCGGCGGCTTGTCTTTCAGTATCGATGTTACAAATGCAGGAATCGCCGCTGCATACTGGCTTGTCGGGTCTTGTTGCGGACCGAAAACATTAAAATAGCGAAGTGAAATTGTTTCGAGACCGAAAACTTTATAAAAAACTGTGCAGTAATATTCCCCCGTCAGCTTAGCTGCTGCATAAGGCGAAAGCGGCTGCGGCAACATTGTTTCCACCTTCGGAAGTGTCGGTGTGTCACCGTAAGCAGATGAGCTGCCCGCATACACCAGCCGTTTCACCCCCGCATCACGCGATGCTAAAAGGACTGCAAATGTAACGTCAACGCAGTGCTTATGTGTCGCTGCAGGATTATCGACGCTTTTCGGAACCGATGGCAGTGCCGCCTGATGCAAAACTGCATCTATCCCCTTTACCGCAGAGCGAGCAACGCTCGGGTCGTAAAGGTCCCCTTCTATGAATTCTATCTTGTCTATAATGGAAGAAAGGTTGCTTTTTTTCCCGGTCAGCAGATTATCCACCACCCTGACAAAACAACCTTCGGAAACGAGCCTTTTGCAGATGTTCGAACCGATAAAACCGGCTCCGCCGGTGACTAAAAATCTGTTCATCCTGTTTCCCTTCAGAATTCGCAGGTATAATAAAAACAGTACAAAATAAAACTGCGGCAGCTTAGCTTGCCGACTTGGCAAACTGAAGGCCCTGATATTCCTGATAAGAGCGGAACTGTTCACGGAAGTATCCGCCCTTCATAGCCTTAACACCAAACAGCACACAGCCCAGCAGTGTTGCACCAACTCTATTCAATTCCGCCACAGCTCTTGTTGCAGCACCTTTTGTAGTGTTCGCCGCATTTACTACCAATATCGTCCCGTCAACTATACGGGCCAGCATCTTGACATCACCAACCAAAAGGACCGGCGGGCCGTCAACAACTACATATTCATAGCGCTCGCACTGATGCTTGATAAACTGCTCCATCTGGATGCTGCCGAGAAGTTCTGCCGGATTGGGCGGAAGCAGACCAGCATCCACCACATCGCAGTTCTCAAAGCCGCTGGGCCGGATGACCTCATGATAACCGCACAAGCCGGTAAGAACCGTGCTCAAGCCTATCTCGATATTTTCGCCGGCCTCGTTGCTGTTCTCCTCGCTAACAGACTGTTCAGACTGCGCGGGAGGCTCGCTTATAGCCACGGGGAAAATGACATTTAATTTCGGTCTCCAGAAATTAGCATCTATCAGAAGAACTTTCCTGCCCTGTGAAGCAAAACTCATCGCCAGATTCGCTGCTACAGAAGTTTTTCCGTCTCCCGCTGCACTGCTTGTAATTAAAATGGCTTTTGTATTCGTTGGCATCGATAACTTCAAATTCGACCTGAAGTTTCTGTAAGACTCGCTGACAATCGAATATGGTGCTTCCTTGATAGCTATTGTCGGGTCGATTCCTTCGAGAAAATCGTCTTCATCAGCATCCGGTATTGTGCCTAACAGAGACGTCCTCAAATGTCTGGCAACATCTGTGCCTGTACGCACCAAGTGATTCAAACGCTCGATAAGAAAAGCAAGACCGATTCCAAACAATAAGCCCAGGAACAAGCCGCCTGGAAAGAAAAGTTCCCATCGGGGGAAACTCACATCCAGGGGCTCAGGGGCATCACTCAGCTTTTTAATCTTCGGAGTTTCAGGGTCTTTTAACATGATATTATACTTCTCTATCGAAACATTAATCTCTTCGAGTCTTTTCTGGGCCTCGTCTCTCTTGATGATAGAATCTGCGTACTGTGCCCTTGCCAAATCCAGCTGTCTCTTCTTTTCTTCAGCTTCGCGCTTCTGCGCCTGCAATTCTGCAAGCTGCGTTTGCAATACCGCAAGAGCATCTTCGCCGTTCCTCAGATTTGATATTCTTATAAGCTCTCCTATCTCAGTTCCTCTGGCCGTCTTTTTTGCACTAATCTCGTTTATCTGCTCCTGTATTTGCTTTATTTCCCTGTGGTTTTCTCCGAACTTGGTCAGGTTGCCGGCCTTAGCAGTCTCCAGCGCTACCCTTCCCTTCACTAAATCACTAATAAGATAATCGCTTTCTACAATTCTCTGAATTTGTTCTGTGATCGGCCCCGTTGCCATTCTATCAAGCGCCCGTATCTGGGCCGCTGTGTTTGCAATGTCCATCGTAAGCTCATTATTGGACACTTCCAGATCTGAAAGGCGAATTTCCATATAGGTCTGGAAAGCCTGCTTTTCGAGGTCTGTAAAGCCGCTGGTGGCACGAATATTGCTTAATCCCTGCTGTATCGTCGTCAGTTCCTGCAGAACGCTGGTTTTTTGTTCGTCGAGTGCCGTTAGCTTCCGCCTGATGTCCCCTTCTTCCTCACCTCCACGCATCTGTAAAAACAGAGTAACCATTTCATTTACTATTAACGCCGCCTCTTTTTTTTCGCCTGCAGTCATAGAAACTCTAATAAAATCGCTTTCTCTTTCTGCTAAAGCGACAAAATTTCTTTGCAGGTTCTTCAAACCTCTTTCGATGCTCATCGCGGTGCTTTCTCCGCCCCCGCCCAAAGCCTTAAACCAATTCGTCTCACGAATCTTCTCCCTGTTGAGTAGCTGGAAAAAAGTGCTCTGCTGAACAAGAATTGATGCAAGCGATTGACGATAGACATACTGAATGTCCCTGTTTACTGGATAAGTCCCTATCTGGGTAGGGTCTTTTTCGCTAGCCGCGAGGACCTCGATAAGGGTCACTGCCGTATATTTCGGGTAAACCCTTTTTGCGAGGTACCACGAACCTCCGCCGATAGCAAACCCTGCAACCGTCATAATGATGATAAGCCATATATGCTGCCGCATCATTATCCATAGTTCTCTCGGGGTCAATGTTGCACCACCTGCTGGTCTGGTTATGGCGGGTCTTATTGGTTGTTCCGACATTATTTTAGTTTGTTTCATTTCTGCCATTTTCGTCCCATCCCAAATATTTTACCCTTTTCTAACCTTCCTTGAACAGGCCATACTAATTATTTTGCGGTGAAACTCTGTCTATCGCGGCTTTAATTCGGTCGATGTCTTCCGTTGTCATTTCACCTTCACCTGCGGCCTCCAGTGCACGTTTATAGCTTACGACTGCCTGCATATTAGCCTTAATCTTTTCTTTAATTTCTCCTGAACGTTCATACATTTGCCATGAAGGCTTCATTTGCCTTGCTTCAAACAGCTGCAAGGCTGCCTGCATCTTTTCATCTGCCTCATTATACTGACCATTTTTATATAACACATAAGCATAAGTATCAAGAAAGTCAGGCGTATTTGGTTTCAGCTCATCGGCCTGTTTAATATAATTCAGAGCACTATCGTATTTTTCGCCGCTTTCTGCCACCATAAACGCCAGGTTATTCAGAATCTCTGCACTACTCTTTTTCGGTAATTCCGCCAGCAGACTTTCGTACGTATTTATTGTTTTTGTCAGATAGTTCTTATCGGCCGTTTTTAAATATGCCTGATACAGGATGACCGCCTTGTTAATAAGAAAAGTCTGCTTTTTATCGGGATTAGTTTGTGCAAGCTCAATGCACTTTTCGATATTCTGGACGGCCTTGTCATATTCATTATTATACATTTTCATACTTGCCATCATAAGGTAAGCCGGTATGGAGTTCGGATTTTTCGATATATTATCGGTACAATACTTCTCCACCTCGTCTCTGCCTATGATTTGAAACAATGCTTTCAAAACCTCATAAAGTACTGCCTCGTTATTCTGGGCCTTATCTGCAGCCAGCCGTGCGTATTCAATTGACTTTTCCTTATTTCCGAGTCTTTTTTCAGCATCAGCCATTTCAATATAAGCTATGGGGGCATAATCCGTATTGATATACTTTTTAGCAACCTCAAAAAGCTTGTCGAACTGCCTCGATAATATCAGTGACTCCAGATATCCATTCAGCGATTCGCGATTTCCGTTCCCGGTCTGTTCACTTTGCTGCCACGCACGCTGATACAGCTGTTCTGCAGTCTTCAAATCACCTGCCATCAGAGAAAATTTGCCTGCCTTGTTGCCCCAGTAAACATTCTCAGGAAATTTTTGGACCGTGTCTGTATAAAATTCCCTTAGCGCATCCTTCCTGCCAAGCTTCAGGTAAACACGTTCGAGCAGTATCCTTGCCTCCATGGCCAGAGCAGGGTCATCAGCAACACTTTTTAGTTCCGTTATGGCATTTTCATCACGGCCGATACCAAGATAAGCTTTGGCCTCCAGCAGTCTCGTTTCAGGATCATTAGACAACAACTTACTCCTGTCAAAATCATTGACTGCACTTTCGTAATTGCCCATCAAAAGATATATCTTGCCTCTTGTCTGCCACATCAAAGGATTATTCCTGTCTTTCTCGAGACCCCGGCTGGCCACCTCAAGTGCCTTCGGCAAACGTCCCTGCCTCATCAGCAGCCATGCCTCGATATAATGTGCTTCAGGTTCATCAGGGTACTTCTCTCGGAAGCTCTGAAGTTTGGCCTCGGCTTCTTTAACAAGTCCCACATTGAAAAATATGCTTATCTGTAAAAGGTTATTTTCCATCGAATCATCGAGCGCTAAAAGCTCTCCGGAGTACTTCTGAGCACCCTCCTTATTTATGGTCTTTTCGCAAATAAGAGTAAGACCCTTTAGGACACTTGTATCTTTAGGATTAGCATCATAAAGCTGCTTTAATATCTTTTCTGCCTGATCGTATTGCCCTATATTATAATAATATGCCCAAAGTATCATCTGGTTATTGGACTCTTTAATGACCTGTTCGGCTTTGGCCTGTTCGCCTCTGGCACTGTAGTAATCTGCAAAAGCTTGTATTGCCTGTTTATTATTGGGATCCATCTTCCTAGCCTGCCCAAGGGCAAAGAGTGCTACATCAAAGAGGACTTGTTTCGTCTTTTCATCTTTCTGCTGAAGGGCAATATTTGTAGCCATACGGCCGAGCATAACCGCGTTATCTATACTGGGAGATGATTGCATCAAATACTGGCGAATTGACAACGCTTTGAAAGGTTCCGTAGAAGATATAAACTCTGCATAGAAACTAAACAGGTCCAGATCTCCGGAATTGGCACTCATCGCCGAATCCAGTGCTGCCTTGAACTGCTCCTTCTGTTCTTCCGATGCGCTCTTGCCAAGTTTCATATTCCGCTGATATAAAAGGCTGACCAGATTTTTCGCTATAATGCCATCTACAGGATTAATTAACACTGCCTTTTGAGCATCGTCAATAGCTGCTTTCTCATCTCCCAGGGCTGC
>JBFZBH010000066.1:0-6679 GCA_041308525.1 Phycisphaerae bacterium
AATTTGTATGTGCCTTCTACTTTGAACTGGAAAGAGCGTAATGTAACTATAAATCAGACCACTAATTATCCTTACGATGATGTGACTAAGCTGACCATAAAAGGAAGCGGCGAATTTGACATCAAAGTTCGTGTTCCTCATTGGGCTCAAAAAGGATTCTTTGTCAAGCTCAACGGAAACGACCTGGAAGTTAAAGCCGAGCCGGGAACTTATCTTACCTTGAGCAGAGCCTGGAAAGATGGTGATTCCGTTGAGCTTAGAATGCCGTTTGACTTTTATCTTGATAAAGTAATGGATAGCCCCAACATCGCAAGCATTTTTTATGGGCCGGTTTTATTGGCTGCTGAGGAACCTGCGCCCCTGTCAACATGGCGGACTGTATCGCTGGATGCCGGTGACATTGGAAAATCAATTACCGGTGACCCGAAGACATTGCGTTTCAGCACTAATGGCGTTGTTCTTAGGCCGTTCTACGAAATTTACGGGCGTTTTTCTGTCTATATGGATGTAAATCTAAGATAAATGTCGCCTGATATATTCCGCTGTTTTTCTGGCGTCAGTTGTTACCAGACAACGTCTTGATTCTGCTTTAATTATGAACTGTCCACGGCGCTCTATCCATTGAGCTGCAGGGACTCGGTTTGTACGATGCCTTTATTCTTTTGATGCACATAAGGCGCAGCATATTGATTTGTCCTGTATCGGTGATGTTATCTCTGTATTTTCAATTATTTTATAGCAGTTGACTTCAGAGGACGGTTCGGATATAAACTATAATATGCATTTGGGAAGAAAAAAAGTTGTTGAATTGTACGGGGAAAAAATATGGGCTACGGAAGAATACTGATAGTGGATGACGATCCTGACATTACTGAAGCTATAAAAATGGTTTTGGAAAATGAGGGGTATTCGGTGGAGAGCGCTTCAGACGGAACAGCAGGACTCGAGCATATTAAAAAGAACCGGCCCGACCTGGTTATTCTCGATGTGATGATGAACACAATCGATGAGGGCTTTGTCCTTTCCAGGGAATTAAAGAGCAATCCGAGGCTTAAAAGCATCCCCATACTTATGATAACCTCGATTGGCCAGAAGACAGGCATCGATTTCGAGGAAGCCTCTGGCGACGAAACCTGGTTGCCCGTGGACGGCTTTCTCAGCAAACCTGTCGAAGCCGAATCGCTTTTAAGTAAAGTCAAGACTCTTCTCCACGAGCAATAGGAAGAATGGAACCCCTTTTTCAAAGCACAAGTCTTGTTCAGAGGGCATTCTGGCTTGTCAGGCTGCGATGGCTTGCCATAGCTACGCTCGCCATATCCGCATTTGCTGCACGGGAATTTTTCAAGATAAGTCTTCCGGCGCAGCAGCTGAATATCCTGGTTATTGTTCTTGCTGTATATAATTTCCTGCTTTATGATTTATTAAAATATCTTACGTGGGGAGGAAAAAATCCGTCGCATAAAACCATAAGCAGGATGATTACTTTTCAGATTTCCGCCGATCTTTTTATCCTCACTGCCATTTTGCACTTTTCAGGCGGTATCGAAAATCCCTTCTTCTTTTATTTCGTTTTTCATATGGTTATCGCCAGCATCCTGCTTACACCGCGGCAAAGCTATTTACAGGCGACACTGGCGCTTTTACTTTTCGGTTCGCTGATATTCCTGGAATATAACGGGACAATCCCGCATTACAAGCTTACAGGTTTTGTAAGCCACGAGTTGTATGGCGACAGTCTCTTTGTCTTCGGGACTTTCTTTGTCTTTGCGACTACTTTATACCTTGTTGTTTATATGACAACTTCGATTTCAGCGCTTCTGAGGGAACGCCAGCAGGATTATGAGCAGGCCAACCAGCTGCTAAAGCAAAAAGACCGTTTGAAAAACGAGTATGTCCTGCGCCTTACTCATGATATCAGGGGACATTTGGCGGCTATCGAAAGCTGCCTTGATATCGTAAACAACCGAATTACCGGCGAGCTTAACGAAAAACAAGCCGATATGATTGAAAGGGCGCTGCGCAGGACCTCAAAGTGCATGATGTTTGTTAATGCACTTTTGAAACTGACGAGGATGAAAATGGGCGGAGCCCTGGAATTAAGTTTCGTTCCCCTGAAAAATATTTTCTTTAACACTATAGCAGCTGTGGAAAACAAAGCAGAAGCAAAATCAATCGATTTGAAATACCGGATAGATGATTCTATCGGGGAGGCTGAAATATATGTCGAGCCGGTTTTAATCGAGGAGGCGATAAGCAATCTGCTTTTAAATGCTATTAAATATACCCCCGAAAAAGGAAAAGTACAGCTTTCTGCAGCCGACCAGGGTGACAATATTCTCATTGAAGTCTCGGATACCGGCATCGGTGTCCCCCCCGAAGAAATTGACCGGCTTTTCGAAGAATTTTACAGGGCAACCAATGCCAGAAAAATCGAGCGCGACGGTACCGGGCTGGGTCTTTCGATAGTAAAACAGGTTATCGAACGACACGGCGGCAAGGTATGGGCGCAAAATAATCCCGATGGAGGGAGTACTTTTAGCTTTACGCTTCCAAAGCCCCCCCAAGAGACAGAGAAATCACCAGCTTCTTAAAATTTTATTCCAGGTATCACAATCACCGGTTTTTTTCAGGGGTTTTTTTAAGGAAATTCCAAAAATTAATATTTAACAGCCTTGACAAAAATATTCAGATGTCCTAAACTAATTGTTTTAAGTATGTGAATGTGTTCACATATATAAAGTATAGCGGCTAAGCGCATACTAAAAGTTTGCAGGTGGAAAATGGAAATTGTTTTTATCAGCCGGCTAAAACCGCTTTTAGATGCTGTAAGCAGTGAGGCAGAGCTTTTCGTCCCCGAAAAAAGCGGTGAGTTTTACATCTATAAAAAATACAATCCTTCGAAAGAGGTTGTTCTCAATACAATCCGCACGTGCACTCCTGTAAAAGAATTTCTATTTCCGATACGGGAGGTAGCTGCGGTTTTTCCGAAAGACAAAGAGCCTGAAAAGATAAAGCCGTTTGCTGTGTTCGGTCTCAAAGACTGTGACATCAGGAGCATCCAGATTTTAGACAAGGTTTTTGCGGAAGATGAGTATAAAGACAGCCTTTATATATCAAGACGGGAGAAGATGTTTATAATCTCCAGCGACTGCACTGAACCAGGACAAAGCTGTTTTTGCAATCTCTTCGACGGAGAAGGTTTTTCCAAAAGCGGTTTCGATTTGAATATTTCACCGATCAAAGACGGTTTTATCATCGAAGCCGGCTCCGCTAAAGGAAAAGATTTCATTAAAAAACATTCCGGTCTTTTTGCGGAAGTTCCCTCAGCACTTATATCCGAGCGAGATAAAAACCGCCAAAAGACACGCGCTCAGCTCGAGAAGAACAGCAGCGAAATAAAATTAGATGGTCAGGTAAGAGAAATTGTGGAAAATGCTGCCGACTCGGAAATTTTCGATAAAGAGGCAAAAGACTGCATAGAGTGTCAGGCCTGCACGCGAGTTTGCCCGACCTGTCACTGCTTTTATCTTTATGATGCCTCTCAAAAAGATTATTTCGTGAAGATGAAGATGTGGGACAGCTGTATGAGAATGGCTTATGCTGCTGTCGCAGGCGGAGAAAATCCCAGAAAGGTCCTCGGCGACAGAATCCGCCACCGCCTGATGCACAAGTTCGTTTATTTTCTCGACAGATACGGGGTCAATATGTGCGTCGGCTGCGGAAGGTGTATCGATTCAGATGCCGGGGGAATGGATTTGAGACAGGTGTTGAAAAAATTAAGCGAAGAAAAAATCAATAAGGACAAGGGAAAAACAAAAGTCGTAAAATGAACAATCTTTATCAGCCAGTCAACTGCGAAATAACAGATATCATCGACGAATCACCGACGATTAAAAGCTTTGTTGTCGTTCCTCAGGAGCCTTTCAGTTTTAAGACAGGCCAGTTTGTCGAATTGACTCTTCCCGGCGAGGGCGAGGCACCATTTACTCCTTCATCATCGCCCGCTCAGACCGAAAAAATGGAGATAACCATTATGAAGGCAGGCAAAGTAACTGCACTTCTTCATCAATGTAAAAAAGGCCAGAAAGTCGGCCTCCGCGGCCCCTATGGCAATGGTTACCCTGTAGATGAGTTTGCCGGCAAGGATGTCTATATCGTCGGCGGAGGTGTCGGATTGGCCCCAATAAGGTCGCTGTTTCTTACTTTGGTAAACAGAATAAAAGATTTCAAATCGGTCGTCTGCCGTTTCGGAGCCCGGACCCCGAATGACTTCATATATAAAAAAGATTTGTTCGGCCCCTGGCAAAAGATAAACGGCGTAGATATCAGGCTTACAGTCGATAAGGCAAATGGCGACTGGAAAGGAAATGTCGGTGTTGTTACCACGATACTCAAACCCGATGACGTTAATATTTCAAACAGTGTCGCCGTTGTTTGCGGGCCGCCCATTATGATGAAGTACGCGACCTTGAAGCTTATTGAGTTCGGATTTAAGCCGGAAAGCATTTATCTATCGATGGAAAAAAACATGAGCTGCGGCTTCGGCAAGTGCGGACACTGTATGATTGGTAAATATTATGTCTGCAAGGATGGGCCTGTCTTCACTTTCGACAAGATGAAACCTTATTCCCATATCTGGGATTAACTTAAGAGATAATCGTAATGGAACAAAAACTTATAATAGACCTCGCTAAGAGCAGACTTCAGGAAGAATCTTCCGTCAGGTGCTCTTACAAGCATCATCCTGAAAACAAGGGCTTTGACTCGCTTCTTGAAATGATACGTTTTGCCCTTATATGCCGCCGCTGCGAAGGTGCTCCCTGCATAAAGGCTTGTCCCAGAAAGGCGCTCGAAAAAGTCCAGATTAACAATAATGATGCCGGAATACTCAAGCGTTCTAAAATGCTCTGCACCGGCTGCGGAACCTGTGCGATAGCCTGCCCCTTCGGGACAATATATCCAGAGCTTGTGCCTTTCCCGGGCAGCGTCTGTGATGTTTGCAGGGGAAGACTGGCTGGCGGTGAAAAACCTCTTTGTGTCAGAACCTGTCAGGATGGAAGCATCGACTACGGCAAAGTCGATGGGCAGGCTGATTTGGTTGAAGTTTTTGATGACATTGTTGTCAGGATTTCAGGTGGCGTTCTCTGGGAGCCGTTCCTGCGTGACAGTGAAAAGGCGAAAAAATGAGTGAACCACTGCAAAATGTATTCTGGCTTTTGCTGTTTCCCGGCTTCGTATTTACATTAATCATCGGCCTTGCCGCATCCTGGATTGTCCGCAAGGTCAGCGCCCTTGTCCAGTGGCGCGTCGGTCCTCCTTTGTATCAGCCGCTTGTCGATATCATAAAGCTTACCGGCAAGGAGATTCTAATCCCCATCCAGGCCCAGCAGACCATTTTTATTATGGCTCCAATTGTCGGACTTTCCTCGATGATTCTGTTATCGACGCTGCTTTGGCGAATCATTATCGCACCGAGCGAGATTTTTATCGGTGACGTAATCGTGGCAATATATCTTATGATAATGCCTTCACTGGCCTTGATTCTCGGAAGCAGTGCAAGTGCAAGCCCTCACGCAGCCATTGGCGCGGGAAGAGAAATGAAACTTGTTATGGGCTACGAACTTCCAATGGTCCTTGCGTTTATCGTTGTTATTATAAAAACAGGCGGCCAGCTTGGTTTAGCTTCCATTGCAGGGTACACACCTGTCTTCAGCATATCCGGCTTTCTTGCATTTTTAGTCAGCCTCCTTGCAATTCAGGCAAAACTCGGGTTTGTTCCCTTCGATATCGCTGAAGCCGAGACCGAGCTTGGAAGCGGTGTCCTGATGGAATATTCAGGCGCACTTCTCGCTCTCTGGAAAATTATGCAGGCAATGATGCTTGTGGCGTTTCCTTTGTTTCTGGTAATTATGTTTCTTGGCGGATTCGGAACAACCGGCGCGCAGCTCTGGGCAGGCATCGGAAAATTCGTAATTGTCCTTGTGCTGGTGATTTTAATAAAGAATACAAATCCGAGAGTCCGAATCGACCAGGCAATGAAATTTTTCTGGGTGTATTGCGGATTAATTTCTGCAATCGCCGTTGCGTTGGCAATCATTGGCAGTCTATATGGAATAAGCTGGCTGTAAAGGTATTTTTATGAGCTGGAAAATCTGGTCATTGAAAAAATCGCCGTGGGTCTTCCATGTTAATGTGGGCGCCTGCAATAACTGCGACATAGAGATTGTGAATTGTCTGACTCCGAAATTCGATGTCGAGAGGTTCGGCATCAAACTTGTCGGTTCTCCCCGTCATGCAGATGCACTGCTTGTCACCGGCGTAGGCACTCGCCAGGCCGCTGTCAGGCTTCGTGAGGTGTATCGTCAGACCGCAAAGCCCTGTGTCGTTTTTTTAATCGGGGCCTGCCCCTGCGGCACCGGCATATTTCATACCGGCTATCATGTCGAAGGTCCCGTAGATAAAATTCTTAAGGATGAAGACCCAAACGCGATTATTGCTTATGTCCCGGGCTGCCCGCCAAAGCCGGAAGCGATTATTTCAGGCGTGGTCAAGGCCCTTTCGGTTTTGTAACAGGAAAAATTATGAATAATCACGAACTTATAAGAAAGTTATCAGCTATAAGCGACAAGCTCACCGGTATCGAGCAAAAGAGCGAAAAGAGAATTACCCTCCTGTGCGA
>JBFZBH010000067.1:0-6646 GCA_041308525.1 Phycisphaerae bacterium
AACTTCCTAATTAAACGGCGTGCTGATGCAAGAAAATAAAGATATGACAAAAACTTCCAGAACACAGAACTGGAATTAACAGGGCCAAGCCTGACAGTATGAACATTTACTCCGAAAATATCGGCTTTTCTTATGCTTAAAAGGTGCACTTCGTGTCCTCTTTCGGCAAATGCCTTCGCCCACCGCTGCGCATGCACCGATTCCGCATTTGACAGCATACATATCTTCATATGATAATTTTTTCTCTTTCAGCCTTAAAGAAACAACGAATTTTTACAATTAATAACCAGCATTACAATATATAAGATGCGAGAATAAGTTAATTTATTTCAAAAATCAACTGTCAAGGGCAACAGAAGCTGGCAAAATCAGCAATTGTCTTTATAATGATAAGAATCTATAAAGAACCAGTACTTTTTAAGCAGAGATGAAACATGATGCTTGCGGTAAATAAAAATTTTTCAAAACGTTCTGTTCGGATAATATAAATGGCCCGGTGGCTAAAAAATCTTCTCGGTATCGCAATACTTGCGTTTCTTTTCTTGTATCTTGCCAGACACTGGGAGAGCCTGCAAAACCTTGTCAATCTGAAATTGTCCACGATTATTTATTTATACATTGTCTCAACTGTCGGAGGCTTTTGCAGTTCCTATACTATCCAGCGAATTCTGAGAACCTTTAAAATACAATGCGGTTTCTGGGAAATGTTCCACCTGAATAATGCGACGACGCTGCTGAATTATCTGCCTGCAAAGTTCGGGACTTTTTACCGCGCTAATTATCTGAAACGTCACTACGGTCTTATCTACGCACATTTCGGGGTGCTTTTTTTGTACCTGATAATCCTGATGACGATAGCGGCTTCGATAATCGGGCTGTCGGTGATTGTCACGATATACGGACTATCGAAATTTGAGACTGTTATACTGGCAATTGTTTTTCTCGTGACAGGTTTTTTTTCCGTCGTTATCGCCTTTATCCCGTTTCCGGCAATAAAAGGGACAGGGAAAATAGTATCAATCCTTCGCAGCTTTACTGCAGGACGTGAGCAGATGACGAAAAATAAATTCGAGCTGCTTATTAACACTTTGCTGACAGCGGCCTCCTTTGTCCTGTCATCGATCCGGCTAGGCATCATTTACCACAGCATAGGCCAGAATGTTCATCCGGCGGGCTATCTTGTGCTGGGTGCGGTCGGTTATGTGTCGATGTTTCTTGCAATTACACCCGGCTCTCTGGGTCTGCGGGAGCTTGCCCTAACGGCCGGTGCAGTTGCCCTCGGCATTGACCCGACCGTCGGCGCCCTTGCGGCAATCATAGACAGAGCAATTGCGATTGCCTGGTCTTTTTCGATTGGTGTCGCATCAACGCTTTATCTTTGGCATAAGGCACCGGAAGATTTCAAAAAGGACAAAGAACAAATTTCAGCACTTTAAATGCAGTTTTCCAAGCCAAAAGAGAATCTGAAAACATTCAACATATCGTAAAAATGATTACCTTTTTTTTAATTGCTGCAGCAGTTTACATCAAAATGATGGAAGCTGAGGGTTGGATTGGGGGATAACGGCGATGCCTTCGATTTCGATGAGCCAGCCGGGACGGCAAACAGGAGCTACGACAATGCCGATCGGGATTTTGGGGAAATGCTGACGGAGGTGCTGAGCTGCAAGAGGATAATCAGCAGGGTCTCTGACATAAACGAGAAATGAGCACATATCATTAAGGGAAGCGCCGGTTTCTTTGAGAAGGGCCTCCATGTTTTCGATAGTGCGGTCGAGCTGTTTAGAGAGCTGGCCTGGATAGAGTATTTTTCCCTTGTGGTCGATGCTGGCAGTGCCTGAAATAAAAATGTGGCTTCGGTCGCGATAGGCGACAGCGGTGCCGCGTTCGAAAGTTACGCCGTAAATATACGTAGGGCTTAAATGGTCGAGTGCCCTCAAGAATTTAATCTGTTCGGGCCTGATTCCCTCGACGGCATAGGCATCCAATACAACTTTTGCAGCAGGATTTGTGAAAGTCCCTTCGACGCCTGTGCTGGCAATGAAGTGGGTTTCGGCTGTGAGCCTGCGCTCCGCGAAGAAATCCCTGCGGGCCTGTGCCATCGCGTGGTAATTGGCATCGATATCGCGGACGAAAAGCCAGGTGCGGATGACATTGTCAGCGAGGGTCATCGAGCGGGTCTTCAAAAAGTCCTGGTATTTTTCGAAGATAGAGCGAGTCTGTTTGTAAGCGGCATCTGAATCGATGCAGGTAACGCCGGCGGTCCAGTGATGAGTAAGCTCGCCGCGCTTGAATGTCAGAGTGGTTCCCTCTTTTAGTTTTCCCGCCGGACTTTTCGGGTCGCTGATATGATAGGCCCAGAGAAGGACTTTTGCAGGCAAGCCAGGGCTTTGACAAATCCAGGAAACAGCACACTGGCCGTTAGGATTATGAGGATTGGAAAGTGCATTTGCCTCCAGGATGGATGACTGGTTGACAAGGTCGCTGCAGAAAAAACGCCTTAAGACAGCGGTTTGAACATCCTGACCGATGGAATTAAGCGCGTCCCGGTATGCGCGGAAAACGGAATCGAGCTGTTTATCGAAAGAGTCATATTCTTTCGGGCGAACAATAACGTGAAATTCTTCCGCTGCATCCTGCACTTTGAAATGCGAGATGCTGACCGATGCCGGAAGCTTACTATTATCAAAGGAGTAAAAGTCCATCAATACACTCCGTTAAAAAAAACATAAATATCACAAAGTTCAAAAAAATCAACGCAAATTCAAGGTTTAACAATTTCGCAGGAAATAGCCGGCAAAACACCGAGAGAAATACGCTGGTTCTGCTGACGTGCAGGATTGCCCTGAGGATTTCTCGGCGCCGCGGCTGAAACTTCGATAATTAAATTATCTGTGAAACCATCCTTTGCAATTTTTTCATCTGCCTTGAGCGAAAAGGTCAATTCACGGGCGAAAAAATTCACATCTTCGATTGCCAGGCCGGGCGGCGGGTCGCTCAGATGCAGCCTGATATCGGGCGGAGGCGGATTGCCGGGCAATCTTACGCGGACAGAAACCGAGCCGCCTTTGGGAACTTCGACTTTATCAGAATCGATAAGCTCGAACGGAGGCATTCGCCGCCTGCCGCTTATACAGGCGACAACAAGCTCTTTGGAGGGGACGAGGTGCTGATAAGCGAAGGCCTGCATCATATCTTCCGCAGGAGTCACAGGGCGGGCGATGGTCTTATTGTTTATTTGGGCGCGGCCTTCCAAATTCAGGACGACTGGCTTGTCGAATGGGCGCAGAGGCGCGGTCAAGGTCACACGGGTACGGCTGCTGCCGGCGTGAATTTTCGAGCCGCTGAGTCTGAAACCATCCGGGGCATCTTTTAATACAACATCGATTTGGCCATCGAAACTGTCTTTCCGAATAACCTGAATATTCAAAGGAACAATTCCGCCCGGGGGCATATTGATGCTCGACGGGGTAACGAACAGGGAAAAGTCCGGCTGGGGAGGACTGATTCTCAGGCGGTAAGCATACGAATCGCCTGACTGGTTTTGCGAATCAGCAAGATGAACGAAGTAATTTCCATCCTCCGGCAAACGAAACATTATATATGAATCGGCGCTGTGGGTGAGCAGGCCGATATTTTTTTCCTCTTTGTTATCATCATTGAAGTCCAGAATTTTTCCAGATTCATCGGTCAGCTTCAAAATCGAATCGAGAGGAGAATAAAGCCTGCGGGCTGTTACTTCGGCAACGACCGTGCCGCCGGATTTGCCTTCGAACCTGAAGACATCGGTATCTGAGGATTTTGCAATTTTGCCGTTGATGATAACCGGCAAGGCGACCTGCTGGGCATTTTCTATCGTGTTATTGTTTTCAACCTCATTGCATTCAGGCAGCGTATCGACCGCATAAAGAACAGGATTTGACAGCCACCAGTTTTGCTGAAGGACGGTCTGGCGGATTTCATCGCTGCCTTCCTGTGTATCGAGCGGCAATTGCCTTTTAACAAGATTGCGGCCGCCGATGGAGGCAACGGTTTGAGAATCGAGCTGGCCGCCGAGTGGAAAAACCTGGGTTATGAAAGGCTTTTCTGCAATGCTTGTGCGATAGACGAAATCCTCTCTTCCTCGATAGATAGAGTCGCGGATGCGAAGCTCGTAGATGTCATCTTTTGTGATTCTGCAGAAGAGAACAGGGTCGGGGTCGAAGCGGTAATCGTCGGCATAAGCAATTTCACTGCCTTTGGAATCATAAAGGGCAACGACTGGCTGAAACCAGCCGGGCACGGCATCTGCAATATAAGGTATTAACCGCCGCGCCTGTGTTTCAACGACAAGATTTTGTCCGCGGCTTGCGTTGAAGCGGAAGCGGTCTGTCTCGCCGGGCATAATCTGGCCATTAACAAGGAAGGGAAGTTTGAACTCTGGTATAAACGGCTTGCCTGGGTCCTGAAAGAGTGGTTCAGCAACTTCAGGAATGTTGCCAATATAAAAGCAGAGAGGATTTGTCAGGCCGCTGCGTGTGCCGAGCCTGATTTCCCTCTCGCCGGGGAGGGCATTGGCATCAATTTTGATTTCGATGGTGACCAGCTCCGAAATTGCCATGCTTGAGGGATTTCTGTTTGCCAAAAATTCATCAGCAACCTTTTGAAGACCTTTTTGGCTTAGTTTATCCAGATTTAATATTAAAGGATGGACCGGCAAAGTGACAGGCGGCTTATTGGCCTCCGCAGGTTTGTTCGCATCTTTTGGGGGGGGCTGCTGGCGCTGTTCGGGCCTTTGCCCCCCTGCGGCAGGCCGTGCCTGAAACTTTTGCCTTGCCTCATTTATTCGCTTTCTCAGTTCCCCCTGCTGGTCGTTGTTCAGAGGTTTCATTCGGCCGAGGTAACGGTCGAGTGAACCAGATACACCTTCGCCGGAGATATGGACATAATTGACGTCCCGAAGGAATTGGCCGCCGACGGTAATCTGGACGACAGTCCCCTGCCTGCCGCCTGCGGGGTAGAGGTATCCGATGTGCGGGTCTCTGCGGTTTTGCAGGGTTTGGGCGCTCGCGGCCGTGACAATCGAAACAAAAATCAATATTCTTATGATTAACTTAATATTACACAGAGATTCTTTGCTGCGCTCAGAATGACAAATAATATTATTATCGTTTAAAATAAAAACCATACCGTTTTTCCTACATAATTTCTTTGAGGCGGTTGGCGCCGGGCATAACTTTAAGGTCGAGGCCCTTTGGGTTTGGCAGAGGGCCATCAGGGTCTATGCCGAGCAGTTCATAAATGCTGGCGAATAAATCCTGAGCAAGAACCGGACGGTTTGCAACTTCCTGACCTTTGTCATCGGATTCGCCGACAATCCGGCCGCCTTTGAAGCCGCCTCCAGCGACGACAGCACAAAAACAATTTCCGTAATGTCCCCTGCCGCCGTTCCAGGGCGCTTCCCACTGGACTTTCGGGGTCCTTCCGAATTCACCAATACAAAGCACAATGGTGCTGTCGAGCAGGCTGCGGTCGGCGAGGTCCTGAAACAGAGCAGCCATTCCCTGGTCCAATTGAGGCAGTCTTCTTCGCATTTCTTCGAAATGCTGCTTATGCGTATCCCAGCCGCCGTGATTGATGGTGATGAAGGGCACTCCAATCTCGACGAGCCTGCGTGCCATCAGGCAGGATTGTCCGAATTTGTTGCGGCCATACTTATCGCGAAGCTCATCTTTCTCGCTCGATAAATCGAAGACCTTGCCGCCGTCGCCAAGAATAAGGTTGTATGCCTTCTCCTCGCACCGGTCGAGCTGTTCGAATTGCGGGTTAGAGCCGACTGCCTTTCCAAGTGAATCGAGATTGTGAAGCAAATCCCGGCGGTCTTTTTGGCGCTGGTCGGTGATTCCTTCAGCAACGACGCCTGAAACGACAAAACGTTTCTGGTTCGGGTCGCCGCCGGTAACGAAAGGTTTATATTTCGGGCCGAGGAAACCTTCTGCGGTGAAACGTCCCTCGCCATTAGTTAAAACAATATACGGCGGAATCAGGCCCTTGTAGCCGTGGTCATAACCTTTGAATAAGGAAACGACGGAACCGAGTCCGGGATAGACAAGGCTTTCACCAGGTTTGCGGCCGGTCTTCATTATATAGGTGGCAGTTTCGTGGGCATTAACATTATGCGTCATACTTCGGATGATGGAATATTTATCAGCCTGCTTTGCGAGAAGAGGAAGCAGTTCACAGATTTGTATGCCGTCAACATTTGCTGCAATCGCTTTGAGCGGTCCGGAATAATCGCTTCCTGCATTTGGCTTGGGGTCAAAGGTATCGATATGCGACGGCCCTCCGCCCATCCAAATCTCTATGACCGCCTTTGCCTTCGCCTGCTTGCCTGCGGGCACGGCCTGTGCAGCTGAATATGCATAAGGGCCGAAACGGTCGATGAATACGAAACCGGCTGCACTGTAAAGAGCGAGCCTCAGGGCATCGCGGCGACTAATCATATATTTCGATTTTTGTTCAATCATAATTCATTCAGCCCGTTTATTTAGTATTAATGGCGATATAAAAACTCCTTTGTATTTATTAAGGCCCAGGCCAAATCATCGACTGCTGCCTTCTGAGAAATGCCCGGTGTCAGAAAATATTTTTGAGAGACCGCCAGCTC
>JBFZBH010000068.1:0-6506 GCA_041308525.1 Phycisphaerae bacterium
AAGATAATGGGGCATTTCAAATTATTGCGGCTCATCGGCACAGGGGCTATGGGCGTTGTTATTCAGGCGGAAGACAGAAATTTAAAACGCATCGTTGCGCTGAAGGTGCTGCGAAAACAGATTTCCACAGGCCAAAAGGGAAAGGATGCGGTTGAGCAGTTCCTGCGAGAGGCACGAGCAGCGGCTTCAATAGAACACCCCAATATAGTTCGTGTGTATGAGATTAATCAGCATGCGGGGTGGTGGTATATCGCAATGGAAATGGTAATGGGCAACAGCCTCCAGGAAATCATCAAGGCTGCAGGTGTGCTGCCTGCTTCCCGTGCCTGCCCGATTATTGCTGATGCGGCGACGGGTTTACAGGCGGCACATGAGCTGGGTATGGTTCACCGGGACATTAAACCGGGCAATATAATGGTGACGCGTAACGGGCATGGAAAGGTCAGCGACTTCGGGCTTGTCCGGGTTGAAGACCCCAATGACCCTTTCGATACCTATGCACATCAATCTGTCGGAACTCCGTATTACATTGCACCGGAAGTGATTAACCGCAAGAAGATCACACCAGCGGCTGATATCTACAGTTTAGGTGCCACACTGTTCTATATTTTGACAGGACATCCGCCTTATGCCGGCGCAAAAATGGATGATATTCTCAAACAGCATCTTCATTCAGAGCCGCCGAACCTTCAAAAATATCTGCCGGATTGTTCGCCGAACCTGGCCTTTCTGATTAAGCGGATGATGGCAAAAGAGCCGGATGAGCGGCCGGCGGCATCAGAGGTGGCGGCAATACTGCTTGCAGAATCGATTGCGGTGTTGCCGGAGAGTTCCGGCGGCATCGGCCCCGGAGGCTCTACTGTAATAACAGACTGGCAGGGGATTGCCCAGAAAACCAGGGCTTCAATGTCAGGTTCAGCATCACGTATCACTGGGGCGCCGAAATGGATTGACTTGTTTGCAGCTAAACTGAGCACCAGATGGGGAGTGTTTGTCATAATAGCAATTCTAGTTTTTCTGGGAGTAATAGTGTTGTGGCTTCTCACGACCAAAGGGACGCCGGGCCAGGACCGCCGAGCTGTCGGCAAGTTATTTAAGGATGCCCCGGAAAGTTATGGAGACGTAAATACTGAAATCGTGCCCGCGGATTCACTGATACCGATTGGCGTTCCGGCTTTTTCGTGGAAAGGCAAGATAGATACATCTGGCTATAACTTTATCGCCAGCCGCACCGGCCGCTATTTTTACCCCATTGAAGACAAACGGGCGATTTTAATCAGAGCTGATCAATGCGTGTTGTATAAAACTGAACAACAGGCGATAAAGGACAGAAAACAGCCTGCACCATAGCAAGCAAGGGGCGGGATATTTGCTGCTAACATATCTTTTAATCTGGAAGAAGAGGGGGTAATTTTTTACAAACGCAGTGAAAAGCTTAAAAGCGGATAATCGCGAATTCAATATAGGACGTTCGAAGATGTAAGTGGTGGGAAAAAACCGGAATTTAAATAATATTCTCTTTTTGATTAGTCGAAATATATAGCGAAGGCTTAACTTTAAGAGAGATGAAATGCGAATAGAATTAAAATATACAGAGCAAAGTGCCATTCAGGAACAAGAGGAAAGGCAGGCTCTTGAAAAAATCAAGAAGGACAAACAGAAAAAAAGGCACCTGATGTGCCTGATAATGCTTGTCTGTTTAGTTGCAATAAATGCCCTGTATGGACTCTGTACGTTGAAACACTACACCCCGACCTGGAAGGTGATAATTTCAGATAACATAATCAGCACGCTATGGAAAAAATATCCTGCTAAAGAGAGCCGGCCAAAGAACGGATTGATAAATGGAATAATGTTCAGCAAAGAAAATCCGCTCGCGCTGATTGATAACGAGCTTGTTCACCAGGGAGATGTAGTTGAAGGGGTGAAGGTAGTTCAAATAGGGCCGCGAGCAGTTCAATTCGAGAAAAACGGACAGGTATGGTTTCAGGGGGTCTTCGAAAAACCCAATTCGGCCTGGTAGAAGCGAGAAAAGTCGCATTCGATTAAACCTTGGAACTCCCGGCATTCAATTCAAGCCGGTCAATACACAACAACACAGAGATTCGACAGGCAACAAGATGTTATGGGATTACAGGTATCACTTCTGAACGCAGAAATAAATTAATGCTTTATCTTATATTCAGCTTTTCTATAATGAGGGCATGAAATCATATTTAAATTTATCATTTATGATAAATTTAATGAAAAGGCCAGCGAAGTATTATTCGGGACTTTCCGGCTGGCAGCAATATTCTCTTTTTATCATAGGCGGAGTAATTCTCGGAATAGTTGTTTTTCTGATACGGATATCAAATGCAGCCTCGTATGCACTGGATGCCCCTGAAACCTGCATTAACTGCCATGTTATGAATGATGCATACGCCTCGTGGCAAAGAGGCAGCCACGGACAGGCAGCAGTCTGCAACGACTGTCATGTTCCTCAAAGCAACTTTGCGGCGAAATATGCCTTTAAGGCAAAAGACGGAATGAAACATTCGTACGTTTTTACATTGAGAAAAGAACCGCAGGTGCTTAAACTTTCCAGCGGTGCTGTCGGCGTCATTCAGGAAAATTGCCTGGTTTGTCATAACAATCAGTTCGCGATGATTCGACTGGCCGATGTATCAGAAAGGACATGCTGGGAGTGCCATACGAATATTCACAGCAGGGTACACAGCCTGTCGGCGTCGGGAGATGCACTTCGTCCGCGGCTGAACGATGCAGGACTGGACTGGATGAAGAAAGGTTTCGAAAATGAGTGATTTAAAACAGGAACAAAAAGAAAACGGATCGGCGGTCAGGCTGCCGATATGGGCGGGCTTTCTAATGTTGCTGCTTTTTGCAGGGATAATATTTCTGCTTGGCCTGCTGGCGACGAGCATTATGGAAAGAAGGTGGGAGGCCCAAAGGCCTGCTGTTGTCCTAAAGCCGATTGCCGAGTGGGAACCGAACAATGCTGTATGGGGACAAAATTATCCCCGCGAGTACGAAAGATATCTGAAAACTCAAATAACCGATACGCAAACAAGATACGGAGGATCCTTTCCGCGGGACTATCTTAAGGAAGACCCGAGAAAAGTAATCCTGTTTGCGGGGTCGGCTTTCAGCCTGGATTATCTTCAGGCCCGCGGACATTATCACGCGCTGACCGATGTGCTGAAAACAAAACGGATAAAATATCCGTATAATGCTGGAACGTGTATGGCATGCAAAAGCACGGATGTGCCGCGATTGATGAGTAGGATGGGCATAGCGGAATTTTATGCAGCAAATTTCCATGATTTGAAAAAAGAAATAAACAATCCAATCGGCTGCCAGGATTGTCATGACCCGCAAACGATGAGTTTGAGGATTACACGGCCGGCGTTGAAGGAGGCGTTTGCGGTGATGGGAAGGGACATCAATCAGGCAACACATCAGGAGATGCGGACGCTGGTTTGCGCGCAATGCCATGTGGAATATTACTTCAAACCGGAGCCGGCAAATTATCTGGTCTTCCCGTGGAAAAAGGGGCTGAGCGTCGAAGATATGATAGCGTATTATGACGAATATAATTTTACAGATTATATACACACCATTTCCGGCTCACAGATTGTGAAGGCGCAGCATCCGGATTATGAGCTTTACATGACCGGAATACACGCATATCAAAATATTTCCTGTGCAGATTGTCACATGCCTTATCGCACTGAAGGTGGGCTGAAATTTACCGACCATCATATTCAAAGTCCTCTGCTGAATATATCCAACAGTTGTGCAGTTTGTCACCGCTGGAGCGAGCAGGAGCTGCTGAGGCGTGTTGAGGCCATACAGGACAAGGTTCAGAAGGCAATGCTGCAGGCTGAGGAGGCATTGGTCAAAGCGCATTTCGATATTGCTGCTGCAAAAAAAGCAGGATTGACTGATGAAGAGCTCGCCAAGTCGAGACAACTGGTCCGGCACGCACAATTTTACTGGGATTATGTCTCAGCCAGCAACGGCATGGGTTTTCATTCTCCGCAGGAATCTACCAGGATTCTGGGGGAATCCTTAAATCGGGCACAGGAGGCGCGGCTGCTGGCAGCACGGTTACTTGCTAAAAAAGGGATTACAGATGAACCTCAATATCCTGATTTGGGCACAGTACAGAAAGCATTGGATATAATAGAATCCTATAAATAAAAACTGTCCTCAAGTCCAGTGTGAAGTCATCACACTGAAAAGAGCTCCTGATGAGCCGGATATTTCTCTTAGACTTATCATTCTTCAAAGGCAAGATTCTTCACCGCGTTTCGTTCAGAATGATAAAAATTACATTGTCAGGCAAATTTCTCGGGGGGAAAAATACAGCTTTATTTTTTTATGCCGCTGGGGAAAGTTACACCGCTGGGGCGTTCAGCGAGACGATAGTCTATGATAATCTGGGCGGCTTTTTCAGGCTCATCGACAATTGTGAAGACATCCATATCTTCCGGCGAAATGTGTTTGTATTCTTTAAGCATTTTTTCGTTCATCCATTCAACGAGACCCTTCCAGTATTCGCTTCCGAAAAGAATTACCGGGAATGATGCCTGCTTTAGGGTCTGGATGAGGACAATGGCCTCAGTAAATTCGTCGATCGTTCCAAAGCCGCCGGGAAAGACGATGAAGCCGTGTGCATATTTTACGAACATAACCTTGCGGCAAAAAAAGTACCTGAAATGCAAAGACATATTCTGGTATTTATTTTGAGTCTGCTCAATGGGCAGCTCAATATTAAGCCCGATACTGATGCCGCCTGCATCGGCAGCACCTTTATTGGCAGCTTCCATAATACCGCCTCCGCCGCCTGTGATAATGGCGAAGCCGGCCTTTGACAGCAGAAAAGCAGTTTTTTCAGCAGGTTGATAGTATTTGTCTTCAGGGCAACTCCTTGCTGAGCCGAAGATGGAGACAGCAGGTCCGACATTGGCAAGCTCATCGAAGCCTTCGGTTATCTCAGACATTACCCTGAATATGCGCCACAGGTCCTTAACGGGATTACGGACATAATGTTCCATATTATCTGTCATTTTCGGTTCCTTTCATTCTACCAAAGTTGAGAATTAAAAGCCGCCGGACAATATTTAGAGACAGGGCAGTTTTCACAGTCAGGTTTTCGTGCCTTGCAAATCTGGCGGCCATGAAAGATAATGGCGTTGCTGAAAAATGTCCAGTCTTTTTCGGGGACTATTTCCATAAGGTCGAATTCGAGCTTGACGGGGTCGGAATTTTTAGAGAGCGCCAGGCGGCGCGAGAGGCGTATTACGTGGGTATCGCAGGTGATGGCGGGCTTGCCGAACGCGCCGCCGAGTACGACATTAGCTGTCTTTCTGCCGACGCCGGCGAGGGTAACGAGTTTTTCCAATTCACTTGGGACTTTGCCTTCGAACCGCTCAATTATGTCTTTGCAGGCCTTCTGGATATTGAGGGCTTTGTTGTGATAGAAGCCTGTGCTCCTTATATCGGATTCAATCTGCTTTAAATCGGCATTCGCCCAGTCGGCGGCAGACTTGTATTTTTTGAAGACCTCTTTCGTGACGATATTGACACGCTGGTCGGTGCATTGTGCCGAGAGAATTGTCGCAATGAGAAGCTCGAGGGGATTTTCATATTTGAGGGCGATTTTTGCATCGGGGTAGGTTTTTTTGAGGATGAGGAGGATATTTTTTACCCTTTGTGCGGCAGCGGCCTTGAATTTCTCATCGGGCATTTTATTTTGTGGAGTTTTTTTATTCGGGCTAATTTTGTTTCTGGTCATTGGTGTCGGCCTCCGGAAATTTTTCCTGCTGGGGTTTGTCCGGCAGCTTGTTTAAGATTTCGAGCAGCTTTCCCTCAAACAGAACACCCCTTAACCTGACGGGCTCGGCTTGTCCGGGAACATAAAAAATGGTGACCGGAACGAATTCGTTATAGACATTTGCCAAATCAACAGCAGCAGGGAAAGATTCCTGTGTTGCATCACCGGTAAATGCAAGGACGCCTTTTTGCTTAATGAAGCGGCTGACTTTACGGCTGCCGTAAACGAATTTTTCGACGGCCTTGCAGTTAAGGCACCAGTCGGCGGTGAATTCTATGAGGACGGGCCGGCCCAAATCGATTGCCTCTTTTATCTTTACGGCATCATAAGTTTGCCAGTCGATATCGGATTTCGGGGGCTTTGGCAAAAGGAAGATGCCGCTGGGGATTAGTATGGCAAGGGCAATGAGGCGGACGATATATTTTTTCGGTTTCGGGGTCGAGAAGGTGACCCAGCTTCCCCACATCCACAGACAAAAGGATAAAATAACTCCGAAATAAAGGACGCTTACGAACCTGTCTGCTGGAAGTGCGGTCGCAAGCCAAAGGGCAACGACAATGAGAATAAAGCCGGTGGACTGTTTGAAGATTTCGGTCCATCTGCCGGGTTTCGGCATAAACTTCAGGAGGTTCGGAAGGGATGTCAGGATAAAATAGGGAGCAGCCAT
>JBFZBH010000069.1:0-6477 GCA_041308525.1 Phycisphaerae bacterium
AACTGTCGGCATCTGAAACGGTCACCTGTCCATCGATTATGAGGCAGGTCTCTTTTTCGGTGTATGCCCAGTCAAAGCTGCTCGGCTCACAGGTCCAGACGGGCCAGTTTTTGCACATCTCTTTTTCTTTTTCGGTCGGTTTTCTGACTATGACGTCTTTAACAGCAGGCATTATATATGTCCTTTCAAAGCTTGTGAATTTTTCGTAATCAAACAGGCATAATTATAACTGAAGAGACGACTTTTTGAATAAATATGTGCAATATTTGGTAAAATTGTTATAAAGCAGCAGCTTCCCGATTTGGGGCGGCAAGAAAGGAAACCGATTCGATGGATATTGGGCAGATTACAAAGTTTCAGGCGTGGTGTGACTGCTATGTGAACGGTTTTTACGGCAGCGATGAATATATCAATGCAAACATCAAACTGAAAGAGGAGCACAGCAGGCGGGTGTGCGAGGAGATGGACTATCTTGCCGGGAAGCTTAAGCTATCGGAGCAGCAGAGATTTTTGGCCGTTGCTATCGGATTATTTCACGATATAGGCAGGTTCGAGCAGTTCGCAAAATATCAGACATATAAGGACGCCACGAGCATCAATCACGCATCGTTCGGAACTGAAGTGCTAAGGAATGAGAAGATCCTCGAGGAAACAAGCGAAAAGGAAAGAAACATAATCGAAACGGCGATAGAGCTTCATAATATAAAAGAGCTGCCGGCGGAGCTGGACGGCGACGAACTGCTTTTATCGAAGATGATTCGCGATGCTGACAAACTCGATATCTTCTACTTAATCGAACAGCTTGCCATACAGTACCAGCAGGACCGTGAAAATTTTACCATTGAGCTGGAGCTGCCGGACACGCCGGTCTGCTCGAAAGAGGTCATCAACAAGGTCATAACGGGCCAGCGAATCGATTATAACGAGCTGAAAAGTTTGAATGATATGAAGCTGTGCCAGCTAAGCTGGATTTATGATGTGAATTTTCCCGCAACGCTCGAGAGGATAGAAAGCCGCAAATTTCTCGATACGATTATAGCATCGCTGCCCCAGAGTGAACAGATCGCTTCAGCAGCTGCTGCGGTGAAAAAATATATCAGAAAACGACTGGCTGTGACCGACTGAAAAATTGTTCCTCGACATCAAGCGATTGAAGATTGACAAATTCAGTGCCGCGATTATGATAACCGGCGGTTTTCGGATATGGTTAAGGAGAATGGTATGGAAACGCTGTTAAAAACGAAAATAAATGGGAAAAAAGCCCGCAGCGGCAAGGTCCGCGACATTTACGATTTGGGCGATAAGATGCTGATTGTTGCTACCGACAGGATAAGCGCATTCGATGTTGTAATGGCCAACGGCATTCCCTGTAAGGGCGCTGTTCTGACACAGATTTCGAAGTTCTGGTTCGAATTCTTCTCTGCTGAGTTCGAACATCATTTCATCAGCGACGATGTCAGCAGCTTTCCGGCGCCTTTCTGTGATTATAAGGAGCAATTGTCCCGTCGCAGCATGCTGGTAAAAAAAGTTCAGGTATTGCCAGTCGAATGTGTTGTTCGGGGCTACCTTGCTGGCAGCGGCTGGAAGGAATACAAGGAAAACGGCACAGTTTGCGGAATCAAGCTGCCGCCCGGTCTTAAACAGTGCGAAAAACTTCCCGAACCGATATTTACACCTGCGACAAAAGAAGAGCTTGGCAAACACGATGAGAACATAAGTTTCGAAAGGTGCGTTGAAATTCTCGGCGCAGAACGCGCTGAGTTTGTTCGTGATGCGAGCCTGTCGATTTTCGAGGAGGCATCGGATTATGCCGAGGACAGGGGAATTATTCTTGCTGACACCAAATTCGAATGGGGCCTTGCCGACGGCCAGATAATTCTGATAGACGAGGTCCTCACGCCCGATTCATCGCGGTTCTGGCCTGCAGACAAATATCAGAGCGGCAGGGACCAGGAGAGCTTCGATAAGCAGTTTGTAAGAAACTATCTTGAAAGCATCAATTTTGACAAGTCCGGTCCGGGTGTGGAATTGCCTGATGATATAGTCGAGAAGACAAGCGAGAAATACATCGAGGCCTGCGAAAAGCTCACCGGCAAAAGTTTCGAGGCGTAAGTGACGTTTAAAAAAGATGGTCCGGTTTTAGAGCATCGGCAGCTTTTCGTGCTGGCACTGGTTCATTTCACAGCGGACATGATGGGCAATTTTCTTCCCTCGATAATGCCTGCTGTTCAGGATTTTTTTAAAATCTCGCTTATGATGGGCACAGGCATTCTTTTTGCGTATTATTTCGTTCATAACGGCCTGCAGGTATTCATCGGGCACTTGCGCCAGGACAAAAACCGGCCTCTGTTTTTGCCGATCGGGATTTGCCTGTGCGGGGCTTTATGTTTTATCTCAATTCTGACTGGAATTCGTTTTGCATATCCGCTGATACTTGTCGGCGCGGTAATCGGGGCATCAGGAATTGCAATGATGCATACCGAGGGATTGCGAGCGCTCCACTCGCTGACGGCACTGCCGCCATCTGTATCAACGGCGTATTTTATGTCGGGCGGTTTTCTCGGAGCGGCATTCGGACAGTGGGCGTCGGCGCTGCTCGTGGAAAAGCAGGGTTTGGAAGGTCTATACTGGCTTCTTCCTCTGCCGGTTATAGTACTGGTCCTTTTTCGGATTTTCAGGATACGCCTTGCGGTTGATGACGGGCGAAACGAAAATAATAACGGCGATGAGGAGCGCTATCCTTTCGTGCAGGTTTTTTCGATGGCACTTGTTTCTGCTGTAGGGGCATTTATGCTTCTGTGGTTTGTTCCGCAGCGTCTCAACGAGCTTGGTTTCAGTCTGGGCTTCGGGGGTTTCAGTCTTATGATGTTCACTCTTGCAAGTGCGGCAGGCTCGTTTTACTGGGGAAGGCTCGCCCACAGAAAGGGGCATTTATCGTGCACGTTATATGCACTTTCGGTGAATTTGCCCCTGATTATCCTTTATCTTGCGCTGATAGATAAGGCCTGGGCAGTAGTGTTTATTTCGGTCATAGGATTTTTCGGAGCGGGGGCTTATGTGGTTATGGTTACAATGGCAAGGCAGGCCGTCGGGTTGAAGATAGGCCAGCGTATGGGGCTGCTTGTCGGCGGGACGTGGGCGGTCGCAGGGGCTGTTGCGCTTGTTGTTGCCAAATTCCTGAACTCTGCAATGCTTTTGAATCTTTCGCCTGTTTGTTATATAATTTCTTTAATTATCGGCCTGTGGATTTACGGCAAAAATAAAAAGAAGTCATTTGCGGTCTGAGCGATTGAACTTGATGGATTCCGGCAATCTGACAAATCGATTATCAGTCATACTGGGATTAAATGATTCGGAGAAAAAATCCTCAGTGATTTTTCTTTTTTCACTGTTCGCGGCGGGGCTGATAATTGCGATTTTTTATCTTCCGGCGCTCAATTCGACGACAATTTTCTTCGATGACGACGAGTATCTTGTCCGCAACGGCCTTGTGCAGAATCCCGGGTTGATTTCAGTAAAACGCTTTTTTTCGGAGGTGCTTCATCCATCGACGGTGCGCGGCTATTATCAGCCTCTGACAATGGTCTCTCTTATGACGGACTGGGCGCTGGGGGGAAGGCTGGACAATTTGTCTGCGTTCCGCAGAACAAGCATTCTTTTGCATACAGCCAACAGCATCCTGGTGATGATTTTATTTTATTTATTGTTCGGGCGCTGGGTTGGAATAATAGCCGGGCTGCTTTTCGGACTTCATCCGTTGAATGTCGATTCAGTTGTCTGGATTGCGGAGCGAAAGACGCTTCTTGCGGGCTTTTTCTCGCTGTGGACGCTTATTTTATATTTATTGTATGTTCAGAAGAAACAGAAGAAATTTTTCGTGCTCGGGCTTGTTTGTTATTTTCTTGCGATGCTTTCGAAGCCGACGAGCATAATGCTGCCTGTTCTTTTTCTTCTCCTTGATTTATGGCCGCTTAAGAGGCTTTCGATAAAGACAATTTTGGAGAAATGGCCATTTTATATCATAATGATAGCGGGCGGAGTTGTGACATACACTTCCCAGAACCGGGCGGGGCCGGTGGCGATGACAGCATCCGCATCAGAAATGGTGCTGCTGATTTGTTATGATATTGTTTTTTACTGCCTTTCGGCTGTGTGGCCTGTAAATATGTCAGCTTATCATCCGATGCCCCCTGCTGTGTCACTGTCTGAGCAGATGTTTCTGGGCGGAGTTGCCGGGACGTGTCTTATAGGGATTATTTTGATTGTTTCGAATTTTCGGACACGATGGCTTGTTGTCGGGTGGCTGTTTTTCTTTCTGGCCATTTTGCCGACATTGAGGTTCTTTCAGTTCACCGATTCGATTGCTGCGAACAGGTATATGTATCTGCCCCTGATTGGGCTGCTTTTGCCTGCCGGGGCATTTCTCGCCTGGCTTTTGAAGGGCGGTGCTTCTTTGCGGCAGCAGATTATCAGGCGCGTGCTTGTACTGGTGATTGCGGTTGTTTTGTGCAGTTCGCAGATTGTGCTTGCAGGAAATTATTTATCGCAATGGAGAAGCTCGGAATCTTTGTATCGTTATTTGCTTACCCATTCGCCGGATTCAGCAAAGCTGCATAATAATTTAGGTGACGCCTTAATCAAGAACGGTAAAAAACAGGAGGCGATTGAGGAATACAAGAAAGCGGTCATCTATGACCCCAATTATGTCATAGCTTATAACAACCTGGCCAATGCGATGAATGATTTGGGCAATTTTGCCGAGGCCATCGAGTATTACAACAAGGCCCTTACGGCCAAATACGATGCATCTGTGGCGTATAACCTGATTTTTTATAATCTGGGCATAGTCCTGACCGAGCACGGCAGGAACGACGAGGCGGCCGAGTGTTTTGCAAAATCAATAGAGCTCGAGCCGAGATTTGCCCTTGCCCGTGCAAGATACGGGATAGTCCTCGCTGCTATGCACAGATTCGATGAGGCGATAAAAGAGTTCGAAAAAGTCCTTGAGCTCGAACCATGGAATACGGATATGTACTGCAATATCGGTGTTCTTCTCGAGGAGCAGGGTGACATTAATGGAGCGATTGCCCAGTACCGCAAGGCTCTTTCTATCAATCCCGGAAGCCAGCGTGCCCAAAAATTCCTCGAAGAAGCCCTGAAAAAAGCTAAAAATTAAAGCATTTCCCTGATGCAATCGCATCTGCTATCTGCAGAGGAACCGAAAAAATTCATAAAATCTTTTCCACAAAATTCGTATCCTGCGGTTATTATATATAGATTCAAAACCTTAATAAAGCGGGCAAAAAATGGAATATTCCGAACGACTAAAGGCTTTTGAAGAGGTAAAAGGCCGGTATAACAGGTTCCTGACGTCAGTATTATGGAGGCTCACCGGAGAGCGCGAGCTGTTCAGTGAGGCTTACCAGACTGCACTTTTGAAGATATGGCAAAATGTCGAAAAGCTAAATACACCTGCAGCAGGAGCATATATCTACAAAATTGCAGTATCAGCAAACTCAACGGCCTGGAAAGATAGAATCAGAAAAGACGGCCATATAAGCATCGAGCAAAATGAGCTGGAGCCGGCAGCCATTGAGAAAAAAGGTGATGATGAATTGATAGATGCCGTCAGGGCCGAAATATCGAAGCTTTCGAAAAAACAATCTGCTGCTCTGATTATGCGATATCTTGAGCAGAAAGATTACGATGCGATAGCAGCAAGGCTCGGCTGCAGCGAAATAGCGGCTCGCTCAAACGTTTCAAAGGCATTGGCGGCCTTGAAGAAAAAACTGACTTTTTTTTGGGCCAGGAGAAATGAAAATGGAAAATGATAGAATCGAGATGCTGTTAAAGAAAATAGGTTCACAGCAAATTCCTCCTGATGTGGAAAATATCGCAGAGAGGCAGTTTAGTAAATTCACTGACAAATTAAAAGAACAAAAACATGTAAATTTCAGGGAGTATTTTATGAGAACGAAACTTATACAGATTGGCGCCGCTGCGGTAATCATCATAGCAGCGGTTTTGGGAATACAGCTTTTCAGGGGGACAGGGCAAGCAGTCACGCTTGCGGCAGTTTACGAAAAAATGATGCTTGTTAATGCGTTTATGTACAAAGCTAGGTTGGTTGCGACTGCTGATATACCGGGTATGCCGAATGCACGAACGGAGATGATGATAACGGTTTTAGGGTCAGATAAATACGGAAGCAAGCAGGAAGCTGTAGAACTCAGAGCAGATCCAAATCAAAATATGATTGAGCATCAGAGGGAACAGATGTATATCTTGCCGCAAGAGAAAAAATTATATAGGATTTATCCCAGTCATAAAACATATTCGGTGTTAGAGTTAGATGATAAGCTTCTTGAGAGGCTTAATAAAGATAAACCTCCCGCCCCAAAGGATATGGTCAATCAGATTCTCAGCTTTCCATATACTGAATTGGGAAAGAGTAAAATCCATAAACATAGAATTAGA
>JBFZBH010000070.1:0-6436 GCA_041308525.1 Phycisphaerae bacterium
AAAAGGAAAAAAATGTTGCAGAGTCTCTTATGGCTTGCAACTTATTGATTAGATGTTAATCCTTTTCCTCTTCCCATTTCAAAAATTTTTCTAAAAATCTCTTGACTTATTCAAACGAATGTTTTATACTATTGTTTCAAACGTACGTTTAAGGAAATGTAGTATGGAAGAAAAAATAGAATTAATTACACAAGTTCTTGATAATACTGAGGATAGGAAAATAAAAAACCGGCTTCTCGATGCTGCTGAAGAATTGTTTTGCCAGAAAGGTTTTGCTTCAACGTCGATTCGAGACATCACAAAAAAGGCGAATTCTAATGTTGCTTCAGTAAATTATCATTTTGGCTCAAAAGAAGACCTTTACCTTGCTGTCTTTAAGCGGCATCTTAACGAGCTTCGCGAAAGACGCATTTCCAGCATCAACAAAGCGATGTCCGAAGGTGAATCAAAAGCAACTCTTGAAAATTTACTTCGTGAATTTTCAAAATCTTTTATTGAGCCTCTCGTGGGCACAAACCGGACCGAACGACTGATTACTCTTGTTGCCAGGGAAATGCTCGACCCTCATTTGCCGAAAAACCTTTTTTATGAAGAAATGATTAAACCGGTTATAACGGTAATGCAGCCGGCATTGATAAAACTCTGCCCTGGTCTGGACAGCCATAAGGCATTTATGTCCATCCAATCGGTTGTCGGCCAGTTAATTCATATAATCCATACTCAACAGATGTTTGCTTACAGTCCGAGGGTAGATGAATTCGCCTTTGATATCGATAAAACGATTGAACATATAGTTGCCTTCTCTGCTGCAGGAATCCGCTCACTGGCAGAGACAAAAAAATCTAAGAACAAAGTTCATTACAGTACAAGTGAATAATTTTATTGAATTGGTTGAAAATATTGAAAATTTTTTTACCGGAATAAAGTTATGAAGCTCGAAAAAAACAAAACATTAACTTATGCTGCTTTCGGAGTAATATCAGTATTTATTTGCGGCTGTGTAAGCAGCGAGAAATATTACAAAGATGTTACTATGTCGCGTGAGGCTGCATACCAGCAGTGGAAAAACCAGAAAGAGCAGGAAGTAAAATCGGAAGTTGTAATTAGCGGCCAGCTATCTATCGAGGATGCTCTTAAACTTACTCTTGTGAACAATAAAATCCTCCAGAGCATAGCACAGGAAAAGGAAATTGCACGTGGAGGTGAGATTGCATCCTATTCGGCAATTTTGCCTTCGGTTCTCATTTCCGCGGATTATGTGCGAAAAGACAAGGTGGCTTCACTAGGCCCGATCACATTTGGTGATGTTGACAATTATTCAACCAGCCTGATGGTTCGCCAGCCTATTTTTGCAGGCGGTGCCATAAAAGGAACAATAAACGCTGCCAGATTGTTTTCACTTCTGACAGACCAGAACATCCGAACTGTTGTTCAGGAGGTTATATACCTTGGCCAGAATGCTTATTATAGTGTTTTGCTTAATCAGCATTTGATGGAGATAAGCACTGATGCTGTCAGGTCGTCTCAGGCTCATTTGGACAGTGTAAAGCAAAAACGCCTGAATGGTGTAGCCTCAGATTTTGATGTGGTGCGAGCTGAAGTGGAGTTGTCGAACTTTCAGGCGGAGCTGATACAGAATAAAAATGCCATTAACATTGCCCGGGCAAACCTGCTTAAAATTATGGGCGTTTCACAGGATAGTGACATTACCCTTTCTGATGAGCTTGTTTATGTTCCGGTAAATTTCACGATGGAAGATGTGGTCCAGAAGGCCTACAGCAGCCGGCCGGATTTGCTTACGAGGGAGCTGGATATTAAATATCAGAAAGAGCTGCTCGATATTTCGAACAGCCGGTACTGGCCGACTGTCAGCGCTTATTACGAACGCATGCGCTCGAAACCGGACCCGCATAACGGGACGATAATCGACTGGGGCAACCTTTGGTCGGCTGGAGTGATAGCAGCATTTCCGATTTTTGACGGATTTGCACGAGAGGGCGAGGTAATTCAGCAGAAAGCGAGACTCAAACAATCTCAGATAAGACTTATAGATTCGGAAGAGACCACAATTTTCCAGCTGAACAAGGCTTTATTGAGCATACAAAATGCGGTGGAGTTTGTGGAATCTCAGAAACTCAATCTTACAAGGGCCACAGAAGGACTGCGCCTCGCCGAGGTAGGATATGATGAGGGAATCAATACCCAGGTGGAAATGATAGATGCGCAGTCCGCACTTACCGAGGCAAGGTCGAACTATTACCAATCTATATACAACCATATAATAGCCAAACTGGATTTGCATAAGGCAATGGGGACATTGGTTGTTCCTGAAACTGGCACAAAAGAAAAAAGTGAAAATCAGGCTGCGTCTGAGGTTCCTGCTGTTCTGCCGCAAATCAGTTCAGCGGACAGCGGCACAGAGATAATTAACAATAATACAAAAAAAGATAATGAAAACTTTTTGATGAATTGAGGCGGTGAAAAATGAGTAAAAAGCTGATGTTTTGGTCTGTGTTTGTGATTGTGATTATCGCAACGTTTGTTCTCGGTTTTATATTGAAATCCGGCAAAAAGAAAGAAGAAGAAAAAGTTGTTCCTGTCGAGGTAGAAACAGTTAAGACAGGCTCGATAGAGGAGGCTCTCAATCTTACCGGATGGATAAAATCCAGCAGTGTTGTGGATGTCAAATCAAAGGTATCGGGCAGGATTGAATCGCTGCAGGTGATTGGCGATGATGGAAAGGCTGTTGACCTCGAAGAAGGTGTAGAGGTCAAAAAAGGTCAGCAATTGGCTGTGATTGACCATGACCAGTACCTTGCACAGTTAAATGCTGCCAAGGGTGCGCTCGAAGCCGCTGAAGTTGAGTTTGCTGAGGCAGAGAGAGAGCAAAAACGGATGATTGCGCTCTTCGAAGGCGGTTCTGCAACCGGGCAAAATAAAGACAGGGCGATAACCGTTGCCCAGCTGTTTACTGCAAGGCTCGCTTCGGCAAAGGCAAATCTTGAGATGGCACAAATAAATCTTCGGGAATCTACGATTATATCGCCTATTGACGGCGTAGTGACAGCCAAGCACATCGATGCCGGAAACCTTATTAATATTGGCCAGACGATTGTTACCGTTGAGGATATGAGAGTGGTAAAAATTATTGCTGCAGCTTCTGAACGATATGCTGGAAGAATTTCGGCCGGGACAAAAGCAGAAATTAGCATTGAGTCTCTGGGTGAGAAGAAATTCGAAGCCGAGGTATATTCGGTTTATCCTGCCCTCGATGAACAGACCCATACAATTCAGGTCGAGATTCAATTGAAAAACGAACAGCTTTTTTTCAGGCCCGGCATGTTTGCTAAGGTAAAACTGATTTTGCAGCGCAAAGAGAGTGTAGTCGTTGTCCCGAAGGACGTTGTTCTCGGAGGCAAAATAGATGAGCCTTTTGTGTATGTCATTGAAAATAATACTGCGCGCAAACGTGTCCTCAAATTGGGCATAATCGAGGGAGAGAACGCCGAGATAACAGACGGCCTGAAGGAATCAGAAATTCTTGTTGTTAACGGTATGCAGTATTTAACAGATGGTATTAAGGTTGAAATCGTTCGCTTAGAGGATATTAAATGAGATTCTTACCTGCTTTTTCCGTCAGAAAACCTGTTACGACTTTGATGATTTACATCGCGATGATAGTCCTCGGGCTGTTTGCATTAACTCGCCTGGGTCTTGATTTGATGCCCGATATGGAGATACCTGCGGTTTCAGTTCTTACTTCCTACGAAGGTGCAGGACCTGAAGAGGTCGAAACCCTCATTACCAAACCGATAGAGGATGTCCTTAGCACTGTTTCAGGGGTTGATGAGGTCATATCAGTTTCTAAGGAAGGTTTATCTTCGGTGACACTAAAGTTCGAATGGGGTGAAAATATCGATGAGTCGGTCAATGATGTTCGAGAAAAGCTCGACTTGATTCGCGAGGGCCTGCCCGATGAAGCTGAAAGCCCCATCATATTCAAATTTGACCTCGATATGTATCCGATATTGATTGTTGCGGTAACAGCAAGGGAGAGCTATCCCGATTTACAGGACATAGTGGACAAAAAGATCGTTGACCCTTTAAGGCGGGTCAGGGGGGTTGCATCAGCCACGGCAAGAGGCGGCTATGAAAGACAGATTCGTGTCGATATTGACAGCGACAAGCTTGCTGCATACAACCTTTCGACTACACAGATACAGGCCGTTTTGGCCGCTCAAAACATAAGCGCTCCGGGAGGAAATATCAGGATGGGATACAAGGATTATCTTGTCCGGACTCCTGAAGAATTTTCAAGCCCTGATGAGATAGCCGATGTCATTATCGCCCAGCGCAACGGAATGCCAGTCAAGCTCAGGGACGTGGCAGAGGTCAGGGATTTTTTCAGAGAACAGACAATTGATGTCCGTATGAATCGAGAGCGGGCAATGGCCGTAATGATCCAAAAACAGAGCGGCGGAAATACTGTTGAGGTCGCAAGGGCTGTTAACGAAGAGCTGGTTAATATTCAGAGAAATCTTCCTCCCGATGTCCAGATAAAAAGTGTAATGGATAATTCCGAATTTATCCTTGCGTCAATAACAAATCTGCGCAGCTCTGTCTTCTGGGCGATATTTTTCGTGTTTGTGGTCCTGCTGTTTCTGATAGGCAGCCTCCGTGCAAGCATTATCGTTGCCGTATCGATACCTATTTCTCTTATCATCACCTTCTTTTTGATGTATCTTGCGGATTATACGATTAATACGACCTCGCTTGCGAGCCTGGCAATTGCTGTTGGTATGGTCGTGGACAATGCCATTGTAGTGGTGGATAATATATATCGACATCGAAGCCGCGGTCAAAAGGCAAAGGAAGGAGCGATATTCGGTGCAGATGAGGTGGGTGTTGCTGTTATGGCTTCGACACTTACCACTGTTGCAATTTTCCTGCCGATAATATTTGTCGGGGGTATTGCAAGGATTATTTTCGGTCAGTTTGCTCTTATTTTATCTATGACACTTATGACATCACTTGCAACAGCTTTGATGCTTGTGCCGATGCTGTGCTCGAAGTTTCTTGAAGTCCGCCAGGCGGATTCGAAGTCGCTTCTCGACCCGTTTTATAAACTGGGCGAGAAGTTTCAGGCCCGGCTCGAAGATTGGTATGTCAGGTTCCTTAAATGGGCCCTCGACAACAGAAAAACAGTTTTAGCCTTTTGTTTAGTTCTTATTATATGGACAGCCGGTCTGTTCAGGTTTATGGGAACGGAATTTTTCCCGAAAGAAGACCAGAACCGTTTTGTGGCAAATTATGAGCTTCCTATAGGAACGCGTTATGAGAGAACCGGCCAGGTGGCACGCCAGATGCAGGAAATAGTAGAAAAAAATGTTCCGGAATTAAAAGACAGTTTTATTCGCTGGGGTGTCTATGGAAGGGCTGAGGGCGGTTCGTTTGCCACTGAAGAGGAATCATATAACGGGATTATGTTTGCCAGTCTTGTGCCTAAAAAAGAGAGAAAAGCATCGCCTGAAAAGATAATCGAGCGATTAAGAAAGATAACAGAAAAGATTCCTGGCGCCGTCGTTCGTTACAGCACACAGGACCCGATTGAGCAGATGGTCTTTGGCGGTGCGGGCGGCGACCTTTCTGTGGAGCTTTACGGGCACGACATGGAGAATGCCCGCCGGTATGCAGAGGCCGTCAAGACTGCTGTCGGTAATGTTGAAGGCGTAGAAGACGTTAAAATAAGCCGTGAAGAGGAAAAGCCCGAGATTAAAGTTGTTGTGGATAGGGATAAGGCATCGAGGCTCGGCCTCAATGTGATGACTATCGGCAAAACCATCGAGACTTATTTTGCAGGCACTACAGCCACCAGATATCGTGAAGAAGGCGATGAGTATGATGTTGAAGTCAGATTTCAGCCGTCAAACCGTGAAAGAATCGAGGATTTGCGCGATGCTCCAATAAGCCTGCCAAACGGCTCGAAGGTGCATCTTTCAAATCTGGTTAATATAGAATACGGCGTGGGACCCACCAAGATAGAACGAAAAGACCAGGGCAGATACATCACAGTAACTGGAAGCGTTGTTGGCAGAGACCTCGGTTCTGTCGTCAAGGATGTCAGAAAGGCAATCGATAAAATTCCTGCACCTCCCGGATTTTCTTACGATTTGGCAGGTGCTGAAAAAGAGCGACGGGATGCCTTTCAGCTTTTGATATTGGCAACAGGCCTTGGCATGATACTGGTTTATATGGTGATGGCTGCCCAGTTCGAATCATTTCGAGACCCGTTTATTATCTTTCTTTCGGTCCCGTTTGGTTTCGTTGGTGTTATCACAGCACTTGTGCTGACCGGTATCTCAATGAGCATCATAACCTTTATAGCAGTAATTTTGCTGGTTGGGGTTGTCGTCAACAACGGAATTGTGCTGATAAG
>JBFZBH010000071.1:0-6413 GCA_041308525.1 Phycisphaerae bacterium
CTTTGGGCCGTTACTTTGGCCAGCTTACCTTTTCAAATATTACAAGCGGCATTCAACAAAATCGTGGTATTGAACTAATCGTTGAGTCGCCCGACATGATTTATTGGACTGATGACGGAACCAACAAGATTCAGCGGTCTGATTTAAATGGGGGAAACGTCGAAAATCTGGTTACATCCGGGTTAAGCTCTCCGCGTGGTATCGCTGTAGATTTTTTAAACTTCAAGATGTACTGGACAGATTACGGTACAGACAGGATTCAGCGGGCCAATCTTGATGGAAGTAATATCGAGGACCTGATAACCACGGGTTTAAGCGGCGCATGGGATATAGATTTGGATATTGCTGCCGGGAAGATGTACTGGGCTGATTATACCAGCAACAAGATTCAGAGGGCAAATCTTAATGGCAGCAACGTTGAAGACCTGGTATCCGGATTAACTGATCCGTCGGGTATAGCGGTGGATGCTATTAACGGTAAGGTGTACTGGACAGATTACGGAACCGATAAGATTCAGCGAGCCAATCTGAATGGTACCAATATTGAAAATTTAGTCACGGGTTTAAGCTCGCCGTATGATATTGCTCTGGATATTCTGAATGGCAAGATGTACTGGGCGGATTACGGAACAAATAAGATACAAAGGGCCAATCTGGATGGAAGCAATATTGAAAATATCGTGACAGGCCTGAGCGGGCCTCTTTTTCTGACTTTGGACCTGCGAAGAGGGAAGGTTTACTGGACAGATTATAATGCCAACAAGATTCAGCGGGCTAATTTGGATGGAAGTAATATCGAGGATATTGTAACTGGCTTGAGCGATCCGGTCGGTATTACGATTCCCCAAATTATACAGGCCGATGACTTAGAGATTGTGCCATTTAGTTCATTTAACTCGGAAGGTGATGAGGGGGGACCATTCACACCTTCTTCCCAAACCTATACACTAACCAACAGCGGTCCTAATTCAATTGATTGGTCTGTTTCCATAACAAAATCATGGATTAATACAGCACCGAGCAGCGGGACTCTGGCCGCTAATTCCTCTGTTCAGGTGGTTGTGTCTATTACAAATAATGCAGCTTTCCTGGATGCAGGTTTTTATTCCGGAACCGTGACTTTCCATAATTTGATAAGTGGGGTCAGCCAGGGCAGAGCTGTTCAGCTGATGGTTCGAAAGCCGGGAATGATTTTCTACGATGATTTTCCAAGCACGACAATCGACGGCTTTAACTGGATCATTACTCTTGGTGTGCCGACTATCGATGGCGTAGGCTTTGGTGAGCCTTCGGCGCCTTATTCTTTGCGTTTAAATGCAAATCCTTCTGGTGGTGATGCTGTAGAATCGCGAGTCATCAATTTATCCGGACAATCGAGCGGTTCAATTGAGTTGATATACTGGTGGCAGCGCACAGGCGGGGGAGAGCATCCCGATCCAGGTGAAGACTTGGTTGCCGCATATTGGAATGGTTCCAGCTGGACAGAATTGCAGCGGCATCCTGGAGGCGGCACGGATATGACCGAATATATCGAGTCAATTATTAAGCTGCCATCCGGAGCATTACACACAGGTTTCAAATTGAAGTTCAGCTGCAATGGGTCATCAGGGGCCAATGATGACTGGTTTGTAGATGATGTCACTATCAGAAAACTGGACAGTCTTACAGTCAGCCCTCTTGAGGATTTCAACTCAACCGGTTATGAGGGCGGGCCATTTACACCTCCTTTTAAGGCTTATACATTAACAAACAGCGGTCATAATCCTCTTGACTGGTCTGTCACTGCAGCAGCTCCCTGGCTGAGTATTGTGCCTGGAAGTGGAACTTTGGATCCGAACAGTTCCAGTGTGGTTGTAGTTTCATTAAATGCGGACGCAAACACTTTACAGCCGGGAGACTATAACGATGTTGTTAGTTTCAGAAATGTTACAAGCGGCTTTATGTTGAAAAGAACTGTCGAGCTGAAAGTGAAAGTCATTCCCGGAGAGATTGAAGTCACTGATTCAATTTTGCCGGTTGATGACTATAATATGCCTTTCGGAAATGTGATTTTGGGCCTCAAGCGAACTGAACAGGTCAGCATTTCCAATACAGATTCGATTCATAATCTTGTCATTGGTGATTTATTTCTCGGCGGTTTTGCCGGAATAACAACAGATAGCAATGAGTTGTTAATAAATCTTCCGGAGCTTGAAGATCTGCAGGTTGGAGAATTATCTTACTTCCCTGATGAATGGAATGTTGAGAAGAGGCCTGCCTGTAGTATTGTTGTTAATCGGGGATATAAACGACTTACCGCTTCAATAGATGTTTTACTGCTTGCCAGCGGTAGCCGGCCTACGATACTGCAAGCGGCATTAGATGCATTTCCAGATATTAATTCTGTCGGGTATTTTAATTGCTCGTCCGCGGTGCCGACATTTGCTGATTTGGCGACCTATGATGTTGTCGTATTAATGAGCAGCAGCACTTTTAATAATGCTGTCCAGACCGGGAATGTGGTGGCGGACTATGTAGATGCCGGAGGAAAAGTGATTCAGTCGGTGGCGACGTTTGCCAGCGGCGGAGGATACGAACTCTCCGGCAGATTCGTAACAGACGGGGTATATGAACCTTTTGTCCATGGTCCCCCAGAAGGTTTGGCTCACAGCCTTGGCTCTTTCGACTCCAATCATCCAATAATGGATGGCGTAAGAATACTTACAGATGATCTTCCTGTAAGAGTGGTTTTAAAACCTAATGCCGTGTGGGTCGCAAATTGGAATAACGGAACGCCGGTTGTGGCAACTCAAGGCGACAGCGTTGTTGGGATTAACATATACACTTTTGACGCTGGTCATTTTACCGGAGATTTTCCTTTATTATACCATAATGCCATAGTCTGGCTTCTCGGAAGAGCTGGAAAAGGATTTACATTAGAGAACGTTCCTGTCCTGCCGGCTGTTATCCTGCCGCAGGAGAGTCTTGTTATTGACGTTAACTTCGTGCCGGATGAAATCACCGAATTTGAAACTGAATTGGTTATCAGCAGCAATGACGCAGATGAAGCGGATGTAGTTCTGCGATTGACAGGCTCAGGAATTCTTGATTACCTTGAAGTCCAGCCGGATGCAGATATGGAATTCTCCGGTCATCCCGGCGGTCCCTTCATACCATCGAGTACTTCCTATCAGTTGCAGAATACAGGGCCTATTCAAGTCAACTGGAACATAACTGGTCCAAACTGGATTGACATATCATCTTCGAGCGGCAGTTTGAATATTGGAGAGTCGGTAAATATCAGGGTTCAGCCAAACGCTGCTGCTAAGTTACTACAGGACGGAATTTATGCAGAAGAGCTCGTTATTACTAATACAACCACATCGAAAACACATATCCGCAACATTGCGATTCAGGTCCATTCTGATCCTAAGATATGGACAAATCCTTATAAATTTGATGTTTCCGTCAAACAGGGTAATATACTCAATGAATTTCTTACCATTGGCAACAGCGGAGATTCTGACCTGCATTATGAGCTCTCGAGCAGAAGTTTGAGCTTTACGCCTTCGGTTGATGAAATTTTTGACCCTAATCAAAATGTCGAGCTTGATGAGAATTACATCGAGGAATTAGGGATTCGAGATATTGGTAAATCAGATGGCTTATCATATTTTGAAGATGAATTACTCGTGCGTTTTGCCCCGAACAAGAAAAAAATTATGCCAAACGAAGCCAGACGTGATGAAATTATCCGTCAATTAACAGGCGGCTCACATAAGAAAGCTTTTAAGATTGTGCCGGGCCTCAGCGTCGTAAAGCTTAATGGTAAAATCAGCGTTACAGAGGCTGTTGAGAAACTTAAAAAATCACCTGATATTCTTTATGTTCAGCCAAATTACAAGCTTTATGCCCTGGAGACATTACCGAATGATACGAGTTTTATCAATTTGTGGGGAATGAAAAATACCGGTCAGTCTGGAGGCACTGTCGATGCTGATATTGATGCCACGGATGCGTGGGACATCGTAACGGGTAACGGCAAGATTGTCGTGGCTGTTATAGATACAGGGGTGGATTATACACATCCGGACCTTGCAGGAAATATGTGGGTCAATGAGATTGAGCGCAATGGATCAGCGGGTGTTGATGATGACCGCAATGGTTTCGTTGATGATATATACGGCTATGATTTCGTGAACAATGATGGCGATCCGAGGGACGACCACTATCACGGAACACACTGTGCTGGCACAATAGGTGCGGTAGGCAACAATGCTCTCGGAGTAACAGGTGTTTGCTGGGATGTCCAGATAATGGCTGTCAAATTCCTTAGCTCTTCCGGAAACGGCTCGGATGCTGATGCAATTCAGTCTATTGAATATGCGATGTTAATGGGGGCAAGGATAATGAGCAACTCTTGGGGTGGAGGCTCATATAGTCAGGCTCTTAAGGATGCTATCGATGCAGCCGAAAGGGTAGGATTAATTTTTGTAGCGGCGGCAGGAAATGATAGTTCGAATAACGATTCGATGCCGCACTATCCTTCGAGCTATACAAGTGCGAATATAATCTCTGTTATGGCAACCGACCGTTATGACAATCGTTCAAGCTTTTCCAACTACGGACAAACTTCGGTTGATATCGCAGCCCCGGGCAGCAGCATTTACAGCTGCAGTCCTGGAAATTCGTATAGATATCTCGACGGCACCTCAATGGCAACGCCTCATGTGGCAGGGGCCTGCGCGCTTATGTTATCTGTAAATCCGAACCTTAAATATCAGCAGGTAAAAGACCTTCTCTTTAAGACCGCAGATCCTACTTTGCCGGGTATGTGTGTGTCCGGAGGAAGATTAAATATTGCAAAAGCGATTCCGGAGGTTGCTCTTTCATCCTGGGTCAGTTTCGATATTACTGATGGAACGGTAGGTCCCGGAGATATTAATAATGTGACAGTTATCTTTGACGGTAACCAGCCTCAAGGTGTATATACGGGAGAAATCGTTGCAGCTTCAAACGATCCCTATTCACCCGAGTTTTTAATACCGGTTAGAATGAAGGTATTGCCGCGTGATTATCTCACTGAGAGATTCGAGCCTAACGACCCGTTTGACTTGAACGATCCTAACATTAATGATATGTCTTTCTCTCAGATGGCATTCAGGCCTGACGGAACCGGTGATTATCTGACACCCTGCAATATAGCCGCTCAAAGATTTCCGCAGGATTCGAACGGTGCTGTATACATTGAGCTTGCTGACGATGACTACTATGAAGTGTATTTAGGTGGGAAAACCGTCCAATTTTATGGTAATGAATATGACACAATTTATATAGGCAGCAACGGTTATATTACTTTCGGCACCGGCGATATTCTTTATCTGGGAACTCTCGATGAGCATTTCAGTCTGCCTCGCATATCTGCGCTTTTTGATGATTTAAGTCCTCCCCAGGGCGGTTTAGTATGGTACAAGTTTATTGATAAGGGCATAGCAGTTACATTTGAGAATGTTCCTCAATATCACATGTCTAATTCGAACAACTTCCAGATAGAGCTTTATTATAACGGTAAAATCAGGATTACCTGGCTTGAGATTGATGCCGGTTGCGGTGTTGCTGGCTTGTCGGAAGGTTTGGGTTTGCCCCGCTATTTTAAGAACAGCAACTTGTCCGAATATCAGATATGCGACTATAAATATGATTTGAACAAAGATATTGATATTGACTTTTTCGACTTTGGAATTTTTGCACAAAACTGGCTGGATTACATACCTGGTCCAGCAGATACAGCTTACTGGAAGTTCGATGAAGTCAGCGGTCAAACAGCACACGATTCTTCAGGCAACAATCACACTGCTGCCCTCGAAGATGAGGCAATATTTGTCACAGGATTAAAAGGAAATGCTGTCGAATTCGACGGTATGGATGACCGTGTTTTTGCTGGAACATTCGATGTCAGCAATTATTACGGTTTTATTACGATATCGGCTTGGTTAAAAGCTGATGATTTTGACACACCCGATGCACCGATTGTTATTAAAACCTCGAGTGCCCGTGCACAGGATCACATTTGGCTTTTAGGAACCGCAAAGAGAGGGGGAATTAGACCTCATTTCTGCTTAAGAATCAACGGTACGACTTATGATTTAGTTGCATCTAAATCAGAGCTTTTGCCTGGAGTTTGGACACACCTCACTGCAAGCTGGGATGGAGTAACTATGAAGTTGTATATTAACGGCGTGCTTGTCGAGAGCGGAGATGTTTACGGTACTCGCAATACAAATAATACCGAGCCGGTCGTTATCGGTAATTTGCCCAGAAATGCTGCTGAACCAACTGAAGGATTTGATGGTCTGATTGATGATGTGCGTATATATGATAGGGCCCTTAGCGAAATAGAGATTCAAAGAATTTATCATCACGCGGCCCGACAC
>JBFZBH010000072.1:0-6324 GCA_041308525.1 Phycisphaerae bacterium
AAAAATATTAAATTTTATGGAATTTTTACACTTTTTAACTCCTCCCTTCAAACGATACTTACTTTTAAGATGCATTACCCGATATCTGCTATTAAACCTCTTTCAAAATCCATTTCGTGTTGGGCACCTGTATTTCTAAATAAAACTGTCAAATCAGCCAAGATTTTTCTCTGTACGGTTTTTTTCCCGAAAAGCTGTTTGATTTCAGCACAATTTTCACACTGCGCACCGCGACTTACGCATCACGCACCACGCAATACAACCTACGAGTTACGCTGCACGTATTACGACCCGCGCCTTGTTCCCTTTATTTATTAATTCGAGATGATTTGTTAGGATCATTCTGGGCAGCTTTGAATTCTTCCAGCCTTTTTTTCATCATGTCTGTATACAATTGCGTATTCGGATCCAGCTTCCCGCCGCCCGACATCATGGAAACAATCTTTTCCTGTAATTCAACGGCCTTGTTGATCTGCCCGTCATCGAACAAAACCTTCGCAGCAACATCCATCATTATGATGTCTTGCTCTTCGGGATTAGCAAGCCATTCTTTGACATACTTCCGTGCCAATTCAGTATCCTGTTTGGATGGATCTAAACGCATCATTTGAAAAAATAATATGTTTGCCATAGGCAGGGTTTTATTTGCTATAATCTTCTCGGCAATGGGACGGGTTTCTTTTACAGGCAAACCGCCCTCGACTGCCTCGAAATATTTCTGTAACAAAGCAATAGCTTCCTGCATTTCCTTCTGCTTTTCAGCTTTGGCTGCGGCGAGCGCTTCAGGCTCCAGCTGTCCTTTCTCAACGACCTGCTCAACAACGAAATCCAATTCCTGCTGCGGATTACCTACCCAGACCACATCGCCTTTACGGTCAATCACGAATGCAACAGGAATAAATTGCTGCCCGAAAGCAATGGTGTATCCTTTGCTGACGCTCAGGTCGGGGTCGGCAGCAACAGTGTAATCCATTGCATCACCCTGTTTTTCAACAAATGGTTTGGCGATTTCTGCGGTTTCATTGGTAATACCGATAACAGTGACGCCCTTGTCTTTATATTTCTTCTGAAGTTCGGTTAGATGAGGCATGCTCTTGCGACACGGCATGCACCATGTAGCCCAGTATTCTACGATATAAATCCTGCCTTCAGTCAGAGTGACTGGTTGGCCTTTGATATAGGTCAAACCATCCAGCGAGGCGGCTTTGCGGGGAAGCTTAATCTCGGCTGAATTGACATCTTCAGCAGCGTCCTGTTTCTTATGCGGTTCTTTCTTGCTGCAGCCAAATATAACAAGAACTGAAAACAGAGAAATTATGAGAATATTAAATTTTCCAGACATAGCAGTTTCCTTTCCAAAAATCACTTTCCAAAGCTAAAAAAAATACCTCATAATAAGGCCCGTCACTGCCAATTGAATTTTTTGAATCTGGCAGTTACCATTCAACCTCTTTCAAAATCAAATTCGTGTCCGGCGACTATAATTCTATGTAAAGAATCGCAAATCAGCCAGGATTTTTTTATTTTTTCTGCATAAAACGCCTGATGCCTTTGTGTGTTATTCTGAAGCGGAGACGAAGGATCTCTCCCTTGCGGAAGATAGATGCTTCGCTTCGCTCAGCATGACAAATAAAGATAAGTATCCACAATCCCATACGCGCTACGCAACACGACCTTCGACATACGCCTTACGATGCACGCAATACGACATACGCATTACGACCTACGAATCACGCTGCACGCATCACGATTCACGAAAAGGAGGCTGTCAGATTGGCAACTGCAATTCCCTGATTATGCCAAAAAATGCACTCTTCACCATAAAAATTAGGATTTTTGAAGTCCACACAGGCTTTAGATTTTTTGTAACCTCTTAATAAAAAAGGGCTTACGTTTCAGGCAGATTATGAGGTTTCCCGCTGACCTTTTCTTGGTATCATTTTTGCTGTTTTGATTGTATTATTAAGGGCTCTTTATGATTTGACATTCAAGCCTCTTGATATTGAATGCTGGCTACTGAATACTTGATACTGAAAAAGGTCTTTTAAGGAGAAATGCAAAATGGCAACCAAACAATTATCTTATGAAACTGAAGCACGTGCCGCACTTTTAGCCGGCGTTGAGAAACTCGCCGCCGCTGTCAAATCGACACTCGGCCCCAGAGGCAGGAACGCTATTATAGATAAAGGGTGGGGTGGCCCCACCGTAACAAAAGACGGCGTCACCGTCGCGGAAGAAATCGAGCTTATCGATAAAAATGAGAACCTCGGTGCAAAGCTCGTCAGGGAAGCCGCCAGCAAGACTTCCAAAATCGCAGGCGACGGCACTACAACCGCAACCGTGCTCACCGAAGCCATCTTTAGAGAAGCTGTCCGCAACCTCGCAGCAGGAGCAGACAGTATGTCATTGAATCGCGGAATTCAGCAGGCAGCCAAAGTAGTTATGGATAAGCTTGCATCTATGGCAAAACCGGTCGATATTAAAAATACTGATGACATCATAAATATCGCTTCTGTTTCGGCAAATAATGATGCCGAAATCGGAAAGATTATGGCCGATGCCTTCCAGAAGGTCGGCAAGGATGGCGTCATCACTGTCGAGGATGGCAAGGGCCTTGCAACAGAAGTTCAGTTCGTCGAGGGTATGCAGTTCGACAGAGGTTATCTGTCCCCGCACTTCATAACGAACCCCGACAATATGACCTGCGAACTGGAAAAGCCGTACATACTCGTCTATGAAGACAAAGTCAGTTCAGTAGCAAAACTTGTGCCGCTCCTCGAAAAAGTCGCTAAAACCAAGAGACCATTTTTGATTATAGCTGAGGATGTTGAAAGCGAAGCACTTGCGATGCTGGTAGTAAATAAGCTCAAAGGTATCCTTCAGGTTGCTGCTGTCAAAGCACCCGGTTACGGCGACAGAAGAAAAGCAATGCTCGAAGACATTTCTGTCCTTACAGCCGCAGAGCCGATTTTCAAAGACCTCGGAATTGAACTTGAACACATTGGCCTTTCGCAATTAGGCCAGGCGAAAAAAATTACAATTGATAGCGAGAACACCATAATTGTCGAAGGTGCCGGAAGCAGCGATGCTATCAAGGGAAGAATAAAACAAATCCAGGCCGAGATAGATAAAACTACAAGTGATTACGACCGCGAGAAACTGCAGGAACGTCTTGCAAAATTAAGCGGCGGCGTTGCACAGATAAACGTAGGTGCTGCAAGCGAAGCACAAATGAAGGAAATTAAAGCAAGAGTAGAAGATGCTCTTCATGCAACAAGGGCAGCTATTCAGGAAGGAATCGTCCCGGGCGGCGGTGTCGCTTTAATCCGCTGTATTGATTCGGTAAGCAAGCTTAAACTCGAAGGTGATGAAAAGACCGGCGCAGACATTGTTGCTAAGGCCCTTTCTATGCCTTGTTATTACATCGCCGAAAACGCCGGCGCTACAGCAAATCTTATCGTCAGCAAAGTTATGGAAGGCGATGGCGGCTTCGGCTATAACGCCAACACGGATACTTATGAAGACCTCTCGAAGACCGGCGTCATCGACCCGCTCAAAGTTGTCAGAACCGCACTTCAGAATGCTGTCAGCATAGCAGGACTTCTTTTGACAACCGGCTGTCTCGTTACAGAAAAACCAAAAGAGAAAGAATCGAAATTCCCGGGCGGTCCAGGCGGCGGAATGGGCGGAATGGGCGGCGGCATGGGAGGCATGGGCGGTATGGGCGGAATGGAAGATATGATGTAAATCGTGATGCGTATGTCGTAACGCTTTAGTTGATATTTAGAAAAATGGAAAAAAATAAAATGTCAAATATAAATTTGCTCTGCTGTATAACTGATGCTTGTCATTCTGAGCGCAGCGAAGAATCTCTTTTCAAAAATACAAATTTTTCCGGATTTTCACAGAACTGCACTCGTGTTTTGGCATCGGTTATACTGCTCGTTTTTTCTGTCTCCTGTTTTGCAGACTCTAATTCTGTTCCTGCAGACATAAACAAATTGCAAGCGCAGAAAACTAAGGCAGTCGAAAAATGGCAGGACCTTCGATTCGGGTTATTTATTCATTGGGGGCCTGTAAGCCTCAAAGGAACTGAAATCGGCTGGTCTCGCGGAAATGAAGTGCCGAAGGCCGAATACGACCAGCTATATAAGCAGTTCAATCCTGAAAAATTCAACGCATCCGCCTGGGTAAAATTCGCTAAAGATACCGGCGTAAAATACATCGTCATCACAAGCAAACACCACGATGGCTTCTGCATCTTCGACAGTGCATTTACCGATTACGACATAATGTCTTCGCCATTTAAAAGAGACATCCTGGCGGAATTGTCAGCAGAATGTAAAAAACAGGGTATGAAATTCGGAGTCTATTATTCCATCTGCGACTGGCACCACCCGGATTACCCGACCGACAGCCCCGGCGGAAGAGAAGCAAAGAAAAAATCTGATATCAAGCGCTACTTTGCTTATGCTAAAAATCAGCTCAAGGAAATCCTGACCAAATACGGCCCTGTCAGCGTCCTGTGGTTCGACGGCCACTGGGAAGACTGCTGGCCCAATGAATACGGTGAGCAGATTTATAAATACGTTAACGAGCTTTCACCCGGCATCGTCGTCAACAACCGGCTCAGCAGAGCAGGCCAGAGGGCTGAAGGCGCTAGTTTCGTCGGCGACTACGAAACCCCTGAACAGGAAATCGGCCATTTCGACTTAAAGAGGCCCTGGGAAAGCTGCATCACAATCGGCGCACAATGGGCCTGGAAGCCGAATGACAAGATTAAGTCTTTCAAAGAGTGCATCGAGACGCTCGTCAGGACTGCAGGCAACAACGGTAATCTCCTTTTGAATGTCGGACCGATGCCTGATGGCTCAATCGAGCCGCGGCAGGCCGATAGATTCTACGAAATCGGCGACTGGCTCAAAACTAACGGCGAAAGCATCTATGCAACCCGCGGCGGACCCTTTATGCCCGGCAACTGGGGCGCTTCGACACATAAAGACAATAAAATTTATCTGCACATTCTCGATTGGAAAGGCACCGATGCTCTGCTGCTCCCCGATGTCAGCAAAAAAATCATTTCCTCCAGACTTCTCGGTGGAGGCACTGTTGATGTCAAGTATAAACTCAACACCGGCGACAATGATGACGTCAAACAGGAAAAAGGTTGTCTTCAGATAAAGGTCTCAAAAGCAGACCAGAAACAGCCGGACACCGTTGTCGTTCTCGAGCTTGACGGAAACGCCTCAGATATAAAACCGATTGACACGAGTGCAAAGATAGAGATTGAAGAATCCCAGCAGGACAATTCCGATAAGGCAAATCCATCAGGTATGCCTCGAGAAACAAAGGAACAGAAGGAAAAAAGACTTCGATGGTGGCGGGATGCCCGCTTCGGAATGTTCATTCACTGGGGGCCGGTGAGCATTAAAGGCACCGAGCTGACCTGGTCAAGAGGCGGCGACCGCAGAGGAGGCGGAGAAGGCGGCGCTCAGATGTCAGCGGAGGAATACGATAATCTTTACAAGCAGTTCAATCCTGTGAAATTCGATGCGGATGCCTGGGCAAAGACAGCCTCCGGCGCAGGAATGAAATATATCATCTTTGTTGCCAAACATTGGGACGGTTTCTGCGAGTGGCCGACTGAAACAACCGACTACAGCATAAAAAGCACGCCGTTTAAAAGAGATATCTGCGGTGAGCTTGCTAATGCTGCACGGAAAAACGGCCTTCGCATCGGCTGGTATTTTTGCCCTGCGGATTTGCACGACCCGGACAGCAATACCGAAAGAAATGACCAGTATCTTGTCCGGATGCGCGGTCAGCTAAAAGAGCTGCTTGGCGATTATGGGCCGATTTCTCTGATGTGGTTCGATTATGCCGGACACAACAGTGCCCCGTGGGACCAGCCAAATACCTACAAGCTCGTTCGTACTCTCCAGCCGGATATCATCATCAACAACCGTCTCGATATGAAGTCTATGGACGATTATCACAAGCATATCGTCAGCCCGAATGCCGACTATTATACTCCTGAACAGTACGTCGGCGCATTCGATAACAAGGTCCCCTGGGAGACCTGTATGACCCTCGGCACCCAGTGGGCATGGAAGCCGAATGACAACATCAAGTCCCTCAAAGAGTGCATCGACATCCTTGTTAAATGTGCCGGAGGCGATGGAAATCTTCTTTTGAATGTCGGGCCTATGCCTGAGGGCAGAATCGAGCCAAGACAGGTCGAGCGCCTGCTGGAAAACGGCAAGTGGCCCGAAAACAACGGCCAGACAATTTATGGCACTCGCGGCGGGCCATTTAAACCGGGAA
>JBFZBH010000073.1:0-6307 GCA_041308525.1 Phycisphaerae bacterium
AGAAATATCCACCTCTGTGGTTGCTTTGATGCCTTTTGTGTTTTGTATTTTATTTTTTGTCCTATAAAATCGGGTTCTTTTGAAAAATAAATATCGAATTTTTATTCAGTATTGTTATTTGGGCTTTAAAGAGGAATGATTCCATGAGCGTCGGAGATGCTGGTAACATGTGAGCTAATTTTATTATATTTTTTCGAGGTCGCAGATGGTTAGTTTGGAAAGATTGTCGGTGATTTTATCTGCTGCGGAAAGTTCTTTTTCATCATAGGAATTCGTAACTGCCACCGTCTTCATACCAGCAGCTTTTGCTGCCTCAAGCCCCCAGCGCGAGTCCTCAATCACGATGCAATCCTGCGGCTGGATTGATGGGCTTTTGTCCTTAAGTTTTTTCAGGGCGAGAACAAATCCTTCCGGGTCGGGCTTGCCCTTTGCAACATCCTGTGCTGAAACTATTGTCTCGAAATATTTTCTAAGGCCCGTCTGATTCAGAATCAATTCGATTTCCCCCAGCAGGGCACCAGAGCAAATTGCCATTGGAATTTTATTTTCTGAGAGCAATTGCAGAAATTCCCTTACTCCATCGATTATCTGAGATTCGCTCTTTGCGAGCTTTGCAAAAATCGCCTTTTTCTGTTTCAAAATCTTTTCCAGTTCGCTTGCCTCTGTTTTAAGTATTCCTTTTTCGAACAATGTTTTAAGCAGGTCTCGATCCGTCAGGCCGAGATATTCGCTGTAGTAATCTTCCTTTTTAATATTTATGCCGTACGGGACAAGCGCTTCATTGAATACCCTCAGATGAAGCATCTCAGAATCAGTTATGACGCCATCGAAATCGAATATGACTGCTTTAAGCATAAATGGTTTCAAATTATTTTAATCTGCTGCCAGAGGCGGAACAAGATTGCCGTAATCCGCGAAGGTCGATTTGTCGCCGCTGCAGATTTGTTCAGCCAGGGCCGCAATCTTCGGAGCATTCTTCGTGACAAATCTTCGGGCAATTTTCGCCTTTCGCTCCTTCATGGAAATGGTTTGCTCCTCCTGTCCTTGTTCGGCCCAGACCGCAACCTTCATATCAACATTTGTGCTTGCCTGCCCGCAGAAAAGATATCCGTTTATCAAATCAATTGCGATATCGACAAGCTGTTTGCCGTAAAGGTCCATATAATCCGTGCCTTTTTCCTTAACGAACGCAATCGCCTTCTTCAACTGCTCCGTCCCAACAGCAAGCTTTTCAAGCAGGTCCTTTAAGTTTTCGTCATAAGACATTGCCGCCAATTCAGCCATATACTTCTCCCCCGTCCCGCTGCAAACCCCGCGAACAGCAGCGATAATCTGAAGCTGGCTCGTCCCTTCGTATATCGTTGTGATTCTCGCATCCCGGTAGTGACGCTCGCAGGCGTAGTCCTTCATAAACCCGCTGCCGCCGAGCACCTGTATGGAATCGTAAGCGGCCCTGTTGCACATCTCCGAGCAGTAATATTTGCTCATCGGCGTCAGCATTCCGGCGAACCTCGAAATTTTTCGCAGCTCATTTTTAATCGCTTTTGCTTTCTCCTTGTCAGCAGGGGGGTTAAGCTCGGTCATCTTCGTATATGCGATTTCCAAATCGACGACACGCGAAGTCTCATAGAGAAGAGCGCGTCCCGCTTCGATTGAGATTTTAATATCTATAAGTATATCGCGCACCGCAGGCAGCTTCTCGATAGCAACTCCGAATTGCTTTCTGCTCGCTGCATAATCTCGTGCAACATTGTATGCAGCTTCTGCGATGCCCATCGATTGTGCAGCGATGCCGACTCGTGCGCCGTTCATCAGGCTCATAACATACGTTACAAGCCCTCTTTGCCTTTCCCCTATCAGCTCGCAGGGAGTGTTATCGAAAAATATTTCGCAGGTCGGCGAGCCGTGAATACCGAGCTTCTCTTCGAGTCGCCTGATATGAACTGTCGGCCCTCTGTCGCATACAAAAAGGCTCAAGCCCAAACCCCCGCTCCTGTCCGGCTCGCTTCGCGCCAGAACCAGCAGGACCTCGCCGCAGCCGTTTGTAATGAATCGCTTGACACCATGCAAAAACCATTGCCCGTCCGGATTTTGAAATGCACGCAGTTTTACTGCCTGCAAATCCGAGCCGGCATCGGGCTCTGTTAAAACCATAGCGCCGGTCACTTTTCCTGCAGCAAAATCATTAAGGTATTTCTGCTTTATCTCTTCTGATGCGAAGGCATTTATTGTCTCGGCAATTCCCTGCAGGCCGAATATATTCATCAAAGCGGCATCTGCACGGGAAACAATCTCGATCGCCATCGAATAAACAAGCGTCGGAAAATTCAGACCCCCGAACCTGTGCGGCAGCGTAAAACCCATCACGTCCGCCTTGGCGAGTTTCTCCAGAGATTCTGCAATCCCTTTCGCATAAGATACAGTGCCATCCGGATTCAGCGTGTTTCCCTGCTTATCAACCTCTTCCGCACGCGGCGCGATAAATTCAGCGCTGAGCTGGCCCAGAGTTGTAAGGGCCATTTCATAATTTTGTATTGCCTCCTGAGCATCAGCAGGGGCGTAATCGAATTCCTTGGTGAACCTGAAATCCTCTTCGGCAAGCCGTGCAAGCTCTCCTAAGTTCGTATGCCTGAACAGAAATTTTATATCATCGTTATCGCTGTAAAAATTAGCCATAATACTTTCCGGTATTTATCAATTTAACTTTTTATTCCCTTTTCTTTGACCGACTTTATTATTTTCGGAACAACATCGTTGAGGTCGCCGACTATTTTGTAATGTGCTATCTGAAAAATCGGCGCCTCCGGGTCGTTATTTATCGCAACAATCTTTAAACTCTGATGCATTCCTGCCTGGTGCTGGATGGCGCCGCTTATCCCGACAGCAATATATAAACTCGGCCTTACGGTTGTTCCTGTCTGCCCTATCTGGTGGTCTCGGTCGATAAATCCGAGGTCAACCGCTGCCCTTGTTGCTGCTGGCGCCGCACCAAGACAATTGGCAAGGTCCCAAATCAGTTTGAAATTTTCTTTGCTTCCGACACCCGCTCCTCCTGCTACGATTAACCTTGCAGCCTTAAGGTTCACCTTCCTCGGCTGTTTGTGCTCTTCGAGGATTTCCAGCGGCAGGTAATCTTCCGTTAGAGTTATTTTCTCTTCGACAATTTCGCCTTTGCGTTTTGTGTCCGGTACCGGCATCGGCATAACGCCTTCACGGACCGTCGCCATTTGCGGCCAGCGGTCGTAATTTATGATAGTTGCGATTATGTTGCCGCCGAAAGCCGGTCTGATTTGAAACAAGAGGTTCTTGTGAGTTTCAGCATTCGGCAATGTGTGGTCGCCAATCTGCAGATCGGTGCAGTCAGCAGTCAGGCCAGCTTTTGCTGCACTCGCAACACGCGGCGCCAAGTCCCTGCCGTTTACAGTCGCTCCGTAAACAACTATCTGCGGCTTGTGCTTGTGAATCAAATCATAGATTATTTTCGCATAGCTGGTCGCCTGGTATGTCCCCAGCAGGGGATGCTCAGCCAGATATATTTTATCTGCTCCCATATAAAAAAGCTTAGTCGCCAGATTTTTTACTCCGCTTCCCGGAAGAACCGCTGCAAGTTTTACACCGAGAATGTCTGCAAGATTCCTTGCCTTGCTCATAAGCTCTAGGCTTGTTTCCTCGATGACGCCTTTATGCTGCTCGATAAAAATCCAAACTTCGCCTTTTCTGTTCACTTCAATCATTTTGTTTCTTTCGATTCGTAATCGTTTCTATTTTATTTTCCTGTCTTAAGCAATTATCTTATCATCGAGAAGCTCGTGTATCATTCCTGCAATGCCGTCATCTGTTGGTTCGATTTGTTTGCTTTCTTTGGCAGCCAGAACTACGCTTTGTATCCTGTGCACCTTTGTCGGCGAGCCGTTTCTCCCGCACCAGTTCAAATCCGCTCCAAGAAAGCTAAGGTCCCACTGTTTTATCAACAGCCCCTTGCCTTTTAGTTTCTCGGTTTTTGTTTCAGCAAGGGCTTTGAGAGTTTCCGCATCTGCATTGGGATTCTCAGCAGTGGCTGTTTTGGAGACTTCGACAGGAGCCAAAGCGTTTTTATATTTCATCATTTTTTTGGCCGATGCGACTCGCGGCTCGTTGGCTTCGCCTGTGACAGTAAGCAGAATCGGCAGCTTTGCTCTGATTCTTTGCCAGCCGTTGCCGATGTTCCTGCGGATAGTGATGCTTTTGCCGTTCAGTTCTATAAGCTGCTCGGCATAAGTGATTTGAGGGATGCCAAGTTTCTCCGCTAATTGAGGGCCGACCTGTGCTGTGTCGCCGTCGATTGCCTGTCTGCCGCAAAGGACTATATCGTAATCTATTTTTTTGACCGCACAGCTTAAGATATAGCTTGTTGCAAGGGTATCGCTGGCAGCACATTTCGGATCCGTTATTAAAATCACATCATCGGCGCCGCGGAAAAGCGATTCGCGAAGAATTGCTCCTGCTGCCGGAAGACCCATTGTGATTGCGGTTACCTTGCCGCCGAATTTGTCCCTGATTTGCATCGCCATTTCGAGTGCATTGAGGTCCTCGGGATTAACTATGGCCGGCAATGCGGCACGATTGACCGTCCCGTCGTCGTTCATTGCCTTGCCTGTAATCCTTTTAGTATCAGGCACCTGCTTTATCAATACAACACAGTTATATGCCACTAATAGCTCCTTATTTATGGTTACACTGATTATCGGCTTAACACTTAGCTGCACTGTAAGACACTTGAAAAATGGATAGTTTACATTTTTTTGTTAATAAGTCAATCCCCATTGAAAATTTCGCAACCATTCATTTTGGACAACCTGTTGTTAGTGTTCGAGCTGCTGGACAATACTAACATCCTCAAAGGTTTTGCTCTTTTTTGATTTATAAATGGCAGCAATTTAAGCAGAGGATGTCTAATGCCGAACTAAAAAACAGGCAAAATCCTTCATTAGGCTTGGCAAATACCTATATAAAGCTCCCTTAAATCCTGCGGAAGGTTAATTTGGTTTCTTCAGAAGCCTTAAAGGACATTATTTGCCAAAGTGCAACTAAAACTGGTAAAATAATCTAAAAATAAACGTTACCTTTGGAGGGTTTGCGCACCTTTTTATATGAAAGCTTGGCACCTATGAATGAAAGTGGCTCGAATATCGAACAGCTGGTAAAAAAGGCACAGCTCGGCGATAAAAGCTGTTTGGAACAGCTTATCACCCTGGCGGAGCACAGACTCCGCGCCGATATTTACCGGCTTACTTTTGAAGACGAATTAACGTCTGAAATAGTTCAGGAGTCAATAGCAGAAATGTTCAAAATCTTCGGACAATTAAGAGACCCGCAGCGATTCTGGCCCTGGCTTTATAAAATTGCCTTCAATAAATTTCACCTTCATCAGCGTAAGCAAATCCTCCGCAAGACTGTTCCGATTTCTGATGTTGACCCTGTTTCAGAAAGCAAAGATGCTCTCACTGCCCTCATCGGTGAAGAGTTAAAGCAGACAATCTTCGATGCTATGCAGCAGCTCAAGCCCGAACATCGTGCAGTCCTCACAATGCGCTGTTACAGGGAAATGGATTACAATATGATTGCAGAATCGCTCGGCTGCAGCCGTTTTGCTGCCAAGATGCTTTTCTATCGCGCAAAAAAGGCCATCACAAAACAGCTTGCAAGAAAAGGCCTTGGCAGGGGCTCATTGTTAATCGCTCTGGTCCTTTTCGGCAAGATGACCGCTGAAAGCAAAGCTGCCGCTGCGGGGCTTTCGGTTTCCTCCGCCTCAGTTAAAGTCGGCCTACCTGTCAGCGCTGCTGCAGCGTTGTTAAGCACGTCAGGAATTATTACCGTATCAACCATTGGTCTTGTTACTATTGGGACAATTGTGACAACATATCAGCCGTCTGAGCAAGTTCCTTCTCCTCAGCAGCAGTTTGTGCAGGTCCTTCCTTCTGACGCACAGCAAACAGAAGTTGCGTCACAAAAACAGTGCTGGTATTACTACCCGCAGGGACCCGCTGGCCCGGTTATGATTCGACAGATTAAGAAGGATGCTTCCGGCAAGGCTTCATATTATACTCTAAGACAAAATGAGGAGGGCAATTACCAGTTTGATGAAAAAAACAACACGATTTACATCCGTAATTGCCGATGGTGGAATCCCGATTTTTCCGTCTCCTGCCTGCCCACCGACCCACCTGAGCTGCGAAGCTTCCTCTCTAAAATCGCTGGCACAGAATATAAGACCCAATATGTGCCTTTTAATCAGAAAGATTTGCTCGTCATAGCGACCGATGGTGCG
>JBFZBH010000074.1:0-6289 GCA_041308525.1 Phycisphaerae bacterium
TGAAGAAAAGATTAAGGATACAATCGAAGAGATTGAAAGTGTAAAAAAATTAGAGGACCCATCCGGCAAAGTGCTTTCTGCTGCGCTGCTCGATGAGGGACTGAAGCTTTACAAGGTAACCTGCCCCATAGGTGTTATTGGGGTGATTTTCGAATCACGGCCCGATGCACTCGTGCAGATTTCAACGCTATGCCTCAAAAGCGGAAATGCCGTTATGCTAAAAGGCGGCAGCGAAGCCAAAAATACAAATAAGATTCTCGCTGATATCATAAGAAACGCGGCTCGCAAAGCAGGAATACCGGACGGCTGGATGCAGCTTCTGGAAACAAGGCAGGATGTAAGCGAAATGCTCTCTATGGATGAGTATATCGATTTGCTTATTCCGAGAGGTTCGAACGAATTTGTCCGCTATATTATGCAAAATACCAACATCCCTGTGCTCGGACATTCGGAAGGGATCTGCCATGTTTATGTCGATGGCGACGCAGAAATTAAGATGGCCGTAAAGATTGCGGTAGATTCGAAATGCCAGTATGTCGCTGTCTGCAATGCTGCAGAAACGCTCCTTGTGGATAAAAGAATAGCGAAAAAGTTTTTACCGGCAGCAGGGAAGGCATTCAGTGAAAAAGGTGTAGAAATTCGCGGATGTGACAGGACAAGAAAGATAATCGATGCAAAAAAGGCATCAGAAAAGGATTGGTCAACTGAGTATCTCGATTACATTATTTCAGTAAAGGTTGTTGATGGATTAGATAAGGCAATCGAGCATATAAATAAATACGGCTCCGGGCATACCGATACAATTGTAACGCGAAATAAAAAGAAGGCCGAAAGATTTTTGGACCTCGTGGACTCAGCGGATGTTTTCTGGAACTGCTCTACGCGGTTCAGCGATGGCTATCGGTATGGATTAGGTGCGGAAGTCGGGATAAGTACAAACAAAATACACGCCCGCGGGCCTGTCGGGCTGGATGGCCTTGTAATTTACAAATGGAAACTTTATGGTACCGGCCAGACCGTCGAAGAATATGCATCAGGCAAAAAAAACTTCAAACACAAAAAATTAAAATAACCTGAACGAATCAAACAATTGCTCTAATTCCTAGCTAATCGGGCAGGATTTTAAAATGTCTTTACGGAAAGACCGATAAACGTCTCTAATGCTTTCCATCAGAGGTTCAATTCTATCTCCATCTATATCAAATGAGTATGCATGACTGAAGAAATGCCGAAAGCCAAGATATTTTTTCAACATATCCGAAGTATCTCGAGAGATAATCTGATTGGTGACGGCCATTTCGATAAGTTCAATGTGCCATGATGGCCCATCGGGGACATGTAATCCTTTTGCGATAATCATCTGTTTTAATACATTCTCTACGCCGTTATAAAAATTGTGAATAAGCGCAGCTGCGCCTGCAAGTTCAAGTGAAGATAAATCGTCCAGGGAATCAGGACTCGGAAGATTTGCAAGAGTTTGGTCTATGTTCTCAAACTCGGCTTCGATTTTTTCTCGTGCATCAGCCATAAACTGTAATCCCTTCTCGTTTGACCAATGCGTTGAATCTCGTATCTTTCGTGAGGTCAATAAGGTCAACGGGTTTTGACAATCTGAACATCAGGCTGCCGTAGAATTCGAAAAACCGACTCGGCTCGATTCCATCCACAGCCAAATCAATGTCTCTCGATTCTCTATGCGGGTCAGCAGCTGAACCAAACAGCAAAACCTTGCGAACTCCGTATTGACGAGCAACTTGTGATATTTCCATTTTGTCCTTTTCTGAAATCATAAGTTAATTATAGCCTCATGAATCGAGCTTGTCAAAAACAACTCTTTTTTCTATATTTTTTGATCTGAAGAAAATAACTATGAACAGCAGACTTTGAAATAAGAGCAGAAATCAGGCTGACGTGGATTCGAGGACGGCAACAATCGAGAGAATCATAAGTGTCTGAAGAAATATAAGGACCGCGCCTGTCGAATCGACCTGCGATAGAAAGATTGCAGAAAGACCTGTGCAAAGCGTGGCAAGATAAAGCACAAGAACAGTCTGGGCGTCGGTAAGGCCTCGCCGTTTTAATCGATGAGAGAAATGCTGGGTGTCGCCGACAAAGGGACTTTTGCCGGAACGCAGGCGAAGGAACAGTACGGACACAAAATCATATAGAGGAACAGCCATAACGATAAGCGGCATAAATACAGCAAACCATCGGCCGCTCTGGGCCTCATGGTAATAAGTTGTCCGCAATGTAACAAGGGCGATAAAGAAACCTATGACCAAAGACCCCGCATCGCCTGCAAAGATTCTTGCCGGCGGAAAATTGAAGAGGAGAAAGCCCAGAAGAGTGCCGATTAAAATCAACGCCAGCCCCCCTACAAAGACCTGGCCGCTTGTAGCAGCAGCAGTAAACAAAATAGCTGAGGCGATAACAGCAATTCCGGCACAGGCACCATCCATATTATCGAGGAAGTTAAAAACATTGACTATTAAGACAATCCAGAAAGCAGAAAGAAAAGTCGTCAGGAGCCTGCTTTGAATAAAAAGCTCAACGCGGACATCTGCGAATGCAGCTGCAATGATGGCGACGATAAACTGAACAAGAAGTTTGAAGAAAGGACCAAGGTGTTTTTTGTCGTCCCACAGACCGAGGATAAATAATGCAGCCATACACAAAAGGACAATAATAAGCTGGTCTATTTTTGCCGCAACATCGGCAGGAACAATATTAACAGAACCGCTAAGTCGTTCGATGAGCGGCAAAGAAATAAAAAATTTGACAACTAAAGCAGCAGAAAGGATAGCCAGAGCAAGTGTTGAAAAGATTGCAATACCGCCTCCGAGAGGAACGATATTGAGACTGAACCTGTCCTGTCGCGGCCGCGAAACGAAGCCGACCCTGACGGCCAAACGCCTTACAATCGCCGTCAGAATCGCAGATACGGCGAATGAACCAGCCAACAAAACTGCTGCAAGTTTTAATGTTCCGATTTTAACTGCTCCAATAAACGCTTTCTGACTTTTTCTAAAAAGTCGTGATAAAGACTCTGCCTGTAATCCGGAAATGTATATGGTAAACTCCGCCAGGCGCCTTTGTCAAAGCAAAGTGTAACCTCGGCATACATTTTTTTGCCGATATAGATGCGGTGAGAAAAATTTTTAGTTGAGGCAAGGATAAGTTTCGAAGGCTCAATAAATCCCGGGTCGAGGTTCACAGGACGCGGAAAACCTGTTTTAAGTTTCTCTGCCAGTTCCTTTTCGAGCTGATTCGTTTTATGCTTGATTTCTGCCAATTCGCCCGGGTCAATCAGTTTCTCGAAGGAGACGAACTGTCTTAGGATGTTGGTCCCGGTCTGGTCTTTATAGTAATCGGTCTGAGTAAAGGACCAGATATCGCTTGGCAGGTCTATTTTGCCGAAGGCAGCTTCAAGCGCTCCTGCTGCTGCTGAAAGAGAATTTTTGTCCGCAGCCAGTATGCCGATTATAAGCTTGACCGGATTTGGTTCCTTAAGCTCCCACATTCTTATAATTGTCAAACCAATTATACTTTCAGTTTTTCTTTCAGCTCTTTGACAATAGCACAGACTTTGTCGGCTGCAGAATCGATTGTTACAAGAGAAGATTTCTTTTCTCTGCGAAGTTTGATTTCGACATTTCCCTCTGCGACTGACTTTTTTCCGACGGTGACTCTGACAGGAATTCCGATAAGGTCGGCATCGTTAAATTTTACGCCGCTTCGGATATCGCGGTCGTCGAGGAGAACTTCGATGCCTTTGTCGATAAGCTGCTGATAAATTTTCTCAGCAGTCTCGGAGACTATTTTTTCTTCCTGACCTATGGAGCTGATGATGACCTCGAATGGTGCAATGCTGATTGGCCAGATGATTCCGTTTTCATCGTGACCGTTTTCGATTGCAGAGGCAACGATTCGATTAATGCCGATTCCATAGCAGCCCATAAGGCAGAATTTTTCCTCTCCCTTCTCATCTACGAATTTTGCGCCGAGTTTCTCGCTGTATTTTGTCCAGAGTTTGAAAATCTGCCCGACCTCAATTCCTTTTTTGAACATTAACTTCCTGCCCTCGAATGTATCGGAGGGGTGGGCATACCGAATGTCGAGGACTTTGATATTTTTTCCTTCAAGGGGAAAATCCCTGCCGGGGACAACATTTTTTATGTGATGGTCGGTTTTATTTGCACCTGCAATACAAACCGCCATCGCTGCAACTGAATGATCGATGAATACAGCCGACACCCTCTCGGCAATCCCGATTGGTCCAGCGAATCCGACTTTTGCATCAGTCACTTTTTCGATTACCGCAGGTTCAGCCAATTCAAGGTGTTTGCCGCCGACGGCCTGTGTGAGCTTTTCCTGATTCAGCTCGTGATCGCCGCGGACAATCGCCACGATAACCTCTTTATCAGCCGTAAAAACAAGGGTTTTAACCAGGTCTTGCGGCTTGCAGTTAAGGAAATTGCACACATTCTCGATTGTGCCGATTTGAGGCGTGTAAACTTCCTCAGGCGGGCCGACTTTTTTTGCGTTTTCCTTCGGCACGGGATCAACCGGCGCCTTTTCAAGGTTCCAGGCGCGGGAACCGTCTTCGAAATAGACAATTGTGTCCTCGCCGGAATCACAGGGGACGGTGAACTGATGCGAGCCGGAACCTCCGATTTCGCCTGATTCGGCTTCGACAATAACGTATTCAATGCCGCAGCGTTTGAAGATTCGGCAGTAAGCCTGGTGCATATTCATATAGCTTTTATGCAGATTATCAGCATCAATATCGAAGGTATAGGCATCTTTCATAATGAATTCGCGGCTTCGCAGGACCCCGAATCGTGGCCGAAACTCATCGCGGAATTTATACTGAATCTGATATAGGTTTATTGGCATCTGTTTGTAGGATTTGATTTCCTCAGAGGCAAGCGTGGTAAAGACCTCTTCAGCCGTAGGAACAAGCACCATTTCCTTGCCATGCCGGTCCTTTAGGTGAAACAGGTTCTCGCCATAGTCGATAACACGGCCGCTTCTTTCCCATAGCTCGACCGGCTGAATGATTGGAACTACGATTTCAAGGGCCCCTGCCCGGTTCATCTCCTCGCGGACGATATTCATAACCTTCTGCAGACATCGCAGCCCAAGTGGCAAGTAATCGTATGTGCCGCTCGATAGCCGCCTCATAAGGCCCGCTCGAACCATAAGCTGATGGCTTGGTATATCCGCATCCGCAGGGACCTCTTTTACTGTAGGGATAAAATACTTGCTGTAACGCATATTCGTTCCTTCAAAAAAGTTATAAATGAAAGTTTATAGCCTAAAAAAGGGCATTATGCAAGCACAATTCGCGGTATAAATGTGCGGATTTGCGAAAAGGATGAGCATTTTCATCATATCCTCTTGGCATTGAAGACGTGATATGCCGGTATTGCTGCTTAATATATGCAAAAAAAGACGCAAAAAGGTCAAAAAGTGTTTGACTTTGGTGACTTTTTACGATAAAATGTTAAGTCACGCTATAAAAAAGTGTTAAATTGCTCATATAAAACTTAAAAGCGGAATTAGAACTGAAACAATTTAAAAGGGGAAAAACTATGCGCAAGAATACTATCATTTCAATCACGTCATTAACTATAGCAATACTTTTCGGAATAGGGCTGGGCATTGCGGATGCAAAAGCCAAAGAAGTAAAAGTCCAGATTCATACTGTCAAAGGCTCAGGTATCACAGAGCAGCAGGTGCGGGGATGGATTAACAAAGCAAATCAGATTGACGGCCCGAACGTGGTGTTCGTAGTTGACAGCAACCACGTTCACGAGCCTAATACAAAGCCGACCGACCCGAATGTCAACGACCCATGCAGAGTGAATATCTGGGGGCTGCCAAAATGTGTGGTTACGGGAGAACCGAACTACATATCAGGACAAAAGGGCAATATCATAGAGATAGTTCCGGGAAAAACAGATTCTAGCGGCACAAATGTTTATGTAAAGGATTCAACGCTGGCGCACGAGCTGAATCATTTGCTTGGGCTGGAACATTCTACCGACCCGAATAATAAGATGTATCCCGACAATCATCCGGACTCGAACGGAAAATATACATCATGCCATCGCAAGGATGCACAGATAACTTCGGACCAGCGACAGCAAATCAGCGCCAGTATCGCAGTAACAGCAAATCAGGCAATGGCAGCAGGACACGGCGCTGAAACTTATGATAATATCGCCGATGCAGTCCACCCTTCTATTGATTTGCAGAGAACAGCAGGATGGATACGATGGATACA
>JBFZBH010000075.1:0-6287 GCA_041308525.1 Phycisphaerae bacterium
TTGGCTGCAGTTCTTGTGGCGACAAATGCCGCCCGAAGGTTCACAGCAATAACCTTGTCGAAATCCTCATCGCTCATACGCAAAATGAGGTTGTCTCTTGTGATGCCAGCATTATTGACGAGTATTCCTATGCCATTATTCTCTTCGGCAAGGGCTTCAAGAACGGCTGTAAACTGTTCAGTATTGGTAATATCGACGCACCTTGTGATACATTCAAAGCCGGCATCTTTTACAACTTTTTCAAGCTCTGCAAGCTGCTCAGCATTGACATCGATTCCTGCAACAATTCGGCCCTGCTTTAGAAGCTCGAGGACAATAGCCCGGCCGATGCCTCTTGCGGCGCCGGTTACCACAGCCAGTCTTTTTTCTGCCATTTTTTGACCTCCAGTGAAATCTTTTTATGTCATTTGTTTTACTAATTCGTTTATTGCTTCGATGGTGCTGATATTAACAATGTCTGCTTTCCTGTTAATTCTTTTCATAAGCCCGGTCAGTACTTTCCCGGGGCCGATTTCGTAAAATTTCCGGCAGCCGTCGGCTAAAAGCTTCTCAATGCACTGCTGCCAGAGAATCGGGCTTGTAAGCTGCTTAACCAAAGATTCAGCAATTTCGGTGCTGGTTTGGTAATATTGCACGTTAACATTCGCAATTACCTTAATATCGGCAGGGCAGGTGATTTTACAATTGCTAATTGCCTTTCTAAGCTCCTCGCCTGCGGCGGACATCATTTCGGTGTGAAAAGCACCGGCAACAGCGAGAGGAATTGCCTTGATGGCCCCGAATTCAGCAGCAAGCTGTTCGGCACGCCTGCAGGCTTCTTTAGAGCCGCTAATAACAATCTGGCCGGGACAGTTAAAGTTTACAGCTTTTAGTGTTTGGCCTTCGGCAGCTTTCTCGCAAAGTTCATTTACCTTTTGCTCTTCGAGACCGATGATGCTGACCATAGAGCCGATAGTTGCATCAGCAGCAGCCTGCATTGCTGTCCCTCGCTTCTGGACGAGGGTGAGGGCGTCTTCAAAACTCATTGCGCCGGCTGCGTAAAGGGCGGTATATTCGCCGAGGCTTAGACCTGCTGTTACATCGGGTTTTAAGCTGCTTGTCGCCGGTTCGGTTCGAAGGACCTCGAGGAAGGCTGCCGATGCAGCAAAAATTGCCGGCTGAGAGATTGTTGTGCTGTTGAGCTTTTCTTCGGGGCCTTCGAAACAGATTTTCTGCAAGTCATAGCCGACGATTTCGTTTGCTCTTTTAAAAATCTGGGCTGCTGACGGGTAAGCTTGTGCAACCTGCAGGCCCATCCCGACTGTTTGTGCTCCCTGTCCCGGAAATAAAAATGCAGTTTTCATAATATTTAGAGCTTGATTATGCTTGCTCCCCAGGTAACGCCTGCGCCGAAGGCAACTAAGACAATAATGTCGCCTTTTTTAATTTTGCCCTGCTTGTAACATTCGTCGAACGCGATTGGAACAGATGCTGCAGATGTATTGCCGTATTCTGAGATATTAAGAAACATTTTCTCATCAGGAAGCTCGAGTCTTTTAACGGCGGACTCGATTATTCTGGCATTCATCTGGTGTGAGATGACCATAGCGATGTCGTCGGTTGTCAGGTTACATTCTTTAAGGCATCTGTTGACTGTTTCCACGATACGGCGAACGGCCTGCTGATAAACCTCTTTGCCCTTAATTTCCATAAAAACTTTATTGGGGTCGTCGAGTTTCCTGCTAGAGGGATTTCGTGAGCCGTAAGCCTGACAGTTGAGGGTTTTCCAGTAATTGCCGTCGGCGAAAATCGTGCTGTATAAAACGCCACTTTGTCCATCTTTTTTTGATTCAAATACTACAGCGCCAGCGCCATCACCAAAAAGGATGCAGCTTGTGCGGTCTTTCCAGTTTGTAATTTTTGTGAGTGTTTCTGCGCCTATGACGAGGGCATTTTTATATCGTCCTGTTTCGAGATACTGCTGGATTATTGAAATCCCGTAAATAAAACCGCTGCAGGCAGCGGCCAAATCGAAAGCAAAAGCTTTTTTTGCGCCGAGATTATGCTGCACAAAACAGGCGGTTGAGGGAAAAACCATTTCAGGGGTGATAGTGGCCACAATGATGATTTCCAGGTCTTTGGGGTCCATTTTTGCATCTGCCAAAGCCCTTTTTGCGGCTTCGGTTGCCAGCATAGCGGTAGTTTCGGAATCACTGGTGATGTGGCGTCTTTTTATGCCAGTCCGGGTGGTTATCCATTCGTCGGATGTGTCCACCATTTTTGCGAGGTCATCGTTGGTCAATATTTTTTCGGGTGCATAAGAGCCGCAGCCTGTGATTACCGCGCGATGATGTGGGTTATGAAAATCAACTTCCTTGTTCCTGTTCATCGTCTGTCCTAACTGAGGTTTGTAATAAATAAGCAGCTATCTTCTCGTTTATTTTTTCGTTGTAGAATTTTTTCGAAGCCCGAACTGCATTCTTAATAGTTTTACTTTTGCTCGAGCCGTGACAAATTACTGCTGTGCCGTTAATGCCGAGCAGGGGGGCGCCGCCATAAACATTGTAATCGTATTTTTGATAAATCCGCAGCATAACGGGCTTGAATTTCAACGCAAGTGTAAGCTTTTCCTGCATAAGCTCGTGCTTAATGGCCTTAAAGAGGCCTTCTACAAGGCCTTCAGTAGCCTTCAGAATTACATTTCCGACAAAACCATCGCAGACAGCCACATCGCAGGCGCCTTTAAAAATATCTCTTCCCTCGATGTTTCCGACGAAGTTCAGGTTGGGGTCGGCTTTAATTAATTCGCGTGCCTTTTTTACGATTTCATTTCCCTTGGCATCCTCAGAGCCGATACTAATCAGGCCTACTCTGGGTTTTTCTACGCCCAAAACATCTCTCGAATAAATCTGCGACATTACAGCATACTGGTAGAGATTGATGGGTTTACAGGCTATGTTTGCCCCGACATCACAGATTACGACAGGCCCTTCAAAAGTCGGGAAGACAACTGCAATGCCCGGCCTGTTGACACCCTCGAGATTTCTCATTCTCATCTGAAAAGCAGCAACGCAGGCACCTGTATTTCCAGCTGAAATGACGGCATCGGCTTCGTTTCTTTTGCCGAGCTTTGCAAGGACAGCAATAGAGCTTTTGACTTTCTTTCGAAGGCTTTCGATGGGAGGCTCATCCATACCGATGACTTCAGGGGCATCGACAATGTGAAGAATGCCTTCGTAGCGTTTCAAGTTGGAAATATGCGATTCTATGATCTCTTTTGGACCGACAAGAATCAGCTCATCGCCTTTTTCGAGGTTTTCGACCGCTTCGAGCGTCCCAGCGATAATTTCGCCGGGTGCATTATCACCACCCATTGCGTCGATTGCGATTCGCATATTTATTCGCTTTCCTCTTTTGCAATCTTTAAGGTAATTTTAGGATTGACATAACCGCAATTCTGACAGGCGGCATGAGGCAGTTTTGCCTGTCCGCAATGCCTGCAAATGGAATAATTCACGGGCGTCAGGTGCTGGTGGCTTCGGCGGCTTCTGGTTCGAGTTTTACTTATCTTTTTTACCGGTAACATTATCCTTAACTCCAAAAAATAAACCCCTGCCGCGATATTATATCCGGCAGTTAAAAAGAGGTATCATAAAGATTGAAAAAGGTTTTGTCAAAAGTTATCCTGATTTTTGTATAAAATTAACACTTTAGGGTTGCAATTTTACTTAAGATACTGTAAAAAGTGGAGAAATTATATGTTTCAGAAGCGCGGCCAAAAAGCTTTGTATGAGGTTTTTACGCAAGGAGCTGTTAAGTCAAGCTCTGACAAGACAATAGATACTTTGCGTTCTCAACAGAAGATTACTGGTCAGCGGAATGAAACAAAAAATGATTTCGTCAGCAGGCCGCGATTCGAATGGCCTCTGAAGGCAAAAGCATCGCAGTTTTTGAAGGGCAGGCTGGATTTTTCGCTGCCATATACGATTGTAACTGCTATTGTTCTTTTTGTGGTTTTGCTGTTAATAGTGTGTTTCAAACTTGGACAGATTTGGTCAAAAAGCTGATTAATATTTAGGAGAAGTTTTAATGTCGATAGACCGTTCTTTGAGGGTAAAAGGTGCCTTAGTAAGGCATAGAAACGTTTTAAACAGGGCTGAAAGAATTGCAAAATTAAAGGAAGAAGGGCGATGGACAGAAGATGAATCGCTCCTTGGACTTCCTAAGGTTGCACACCGCAAGAGCCATGCAGGCCGCAAGGCCGCAAAGGCAGAAGGCGAAGCAGGTGCTGCAGCGACTGGCGAAGCGGCGGCAGCTGCTCCAGCGGCAGCAGGGGCCAAACCCGGTGCAGCAGCTAAACCAGGCGCACCAGCTAAAGCGGGTGCACCCGCCAAATCTGCTGAAGCCAAGCCAGCCAAAGAAGGCAAGGGCAAATAAGCTCTCTGTAATTACATCTTATACGGCTTCCAATTTGATTCTTTTACAAGAGATTCAAGAACAGCACGAAATAAATTTATTTTGCTGTACATCCCTATTTCCGCCAAAAAAAGCTGATTTCGGACAGAGAACGTTATTGGGGGATTAAATAACAAGAGAATTATTGAAAAAGGGCGTAAAATAGTGTATTATAAGTAACAGTTGGGGGCAGGCGGCAGTGGTGAAAGGAAGGCAGGGTGGAATATTTTGGATGTCTGGTCTTCGTTGGATTATCACATCTTAATTTTTACTGATTAAGGGATAGAAAAATGATTAAGCGAATCGGAATTTTTATAGCTATAAGTTTGGCTGTTTTTAGTAATTTTGCGGAGGCTGCGGACCCTGTAGGGTGGTGGAAATTTAATGAGGCATCAGGTACGACTGCTTATGATTCATCGGCAGGCGGGCGAAACGGAACGGTTAATGGGACGACGCTCAACGGCAGCGGAATTCTTACTCTTGATGGTTCCAATGATTATGTAAGCCTGCCAATTGGCCCGCTGATAAACTCAATGAACAGCTGCACGATAGCGGTTTGGATAAATTCATCTAATGCAAGCAGCTCATGGCAGAGGATTTTCGATTTCGGCTCAAGCACTACAGTGAATATGTTTCTTACGCCCCGCTCAGGCTCAGGGACAATGAGATTTGCAATTACAACTTCCGGCTCAGGTGGTGAAAAGCAGATCTCCGCACCCGATGCGCTTCCATCCGGAGCACGCCTTGTTGTAGTCCGAATCAATGCTGACACGGATACAGGCACATTATTTCTTGATGGAACGGCTGTTGCTTCGAACAACAGTATGACCCTGGCTCCTTCTAATTTGGGCAGCACGACAAGAAACTGGCTGGGAAGAAGCCAATATTCAGACCCGTATTTTAACGGCTCTTATGACGAGCTGCGGATTTATAATTATGCAATGTCTGATGCCGAGATAGTTGCGCTGAGCCAGAAGCTTACGGCTGTAAATCCCAATCCTGATAACGGCGCAACCGCATCCAGTAACACAAATCTTAGCTGGCTGCCGGGTATAAATGCTGTTTCGCACGACGTCTATTTCGGAACAAATCAGACGCAGGTTAATAACGCTACACGTACGAGTCATCCGGGTGTAATATACCAGAACATTGATGTGAACAGCTTCGACCCCGGGGTTTTGAATCTGAACCAAACTTACTACTGGCGCGTTGACGAAGTTAATGGAGTAGAAATATGGAAAGGTAATACCTGGAGTTTTACGACCGATGGCAATATTGAACTGTCCAATGATTTCTTCAATCTCAAGTTCGACGTCACGGACAGCGGTATCACAATGTTAAAGAGGACCAATGATAGTTTTGACACAGATTTCGTTTTAAGTCCGGCAGATTATTCCAGATACGGCCAAAGCGACCCCGGCTGGCTGCTCGGCGACATCATATCAAAATACAGAATCAACGGCGGAAGCTGGATAACGGCAAGAACACAAACTTCGACAGATAACAGGGTCGTTACAGTCGATGATGCAAATCAGACAGTAACATATTTTTATCTTACAAACTCCGCTGTCAGTGATGGAATCAAAAATTTTCAACTTTCACAGGTTTGGAATCTCGACGGCAACAGCCTGTCACTGGATATGAAAATCAAAAATACCAGCGGCGGTAACCTCGAGTTTGGCGACCTTGCCTTCCCTATGCCGTTCGATACCATATACTACGGCTCTACTGCTGACATACAAACCAAACACCTCATGAGGCATGAATTTATCTCCGGTTACGGTTCATATATGTTCTGGATGCGGGTCAACGGCGTAAGCCCCTATCTTGTTATGACAACCACCGGCGAGCTG
>JBFZBH010000076.1:0-6280 GCA_041308525.1 Phycisphaerae bacterium
GCCTATGGACAATGCAAATTACTGGCCGGCAGTCCTGCTGGCATCGGCCATCGTTGCCGGCTGCAGCTTTATCGCTGCTGCGATGTCACTGCCCGCTAAGAAAAAAGAATAAACATCTTACATCCTCATCTCTGAATCTGTCTGAATTTTCAAGGGAGGGAACGCTATTTCTGCGCAAAAAAACAGCTTTTTAGCGGGAATCGGCCTCAAATTGCCCCCAGAAAAAGCTTGAATTTGAAAGGTAGATTTGGTATTATATCTTGAAAGAATCTCAGCAGCGAAGCTGGGGTGAAAAATCAATCTCAAACTTGGAAAAGCAGAAGGGTGTATATTATGAATCCTAAAAATTGTCTGTTCAAACAAACTATGTTCATTTTCGCTTTGCTGTTCGTGTTTTCAGGTTATGTTTGTGCTGCAGACCTGACCTTCTTCGGTTTCTCCGATACCCATTACACAACCACCAGCGGTGAAAATCCGATGGTCAGCGTCATTAATAACCTTCCCGGCACAGCATATCCGGCTTCAATCGGCGGCACAGTCGGAACTCCCCGCGGCATCCTTATGCCGGGCGACCTGATTAACGCCGGCGGTGACATCGGCACGCAAGCTGCACAGTGGGCCAATTACATCGCCGACTTCGGTGTCAACGGCGAAGGAAGATGCCTCTTTCCTGTCTTCGAAGGACTCGGCAACCACGACACAAGCTCAAATTGGTACGTTTTCAACCAGATAAAGGACCGCACCCTCGTTCGACAGGGACTCGGGTGGATAACAAACATTTCCGCAAACGGCTATCATTATTCCTGGGACTGGGACGGCGTCCATTTCATTGTGCTCAACATATTCCCGGGCAATATCTGGTATGGCGAAGCTGATACCTACAGCTATCCAGGCCACGACCCCAAATATGCGCGGGATTTTCTTATCTCCGATTTGCAGGCCAACGTCGGAAATACCGGACGGCCTGTAGTGGTAATTCACCATTTCCGCCCCGTCGATGAAAACTGGTGGACATTTGCCGCAATTGATAAATATTTCAAAGAGCTTCAGGATTATAACATTATCTGCATCGTTGTCGGTCACCAGGGCGGCGGAGTGAATAACACCGTCAGAGGAATAAACTGGGTTAGCTGCAACGGCGTATTTAACGTATTCTGGATTTCACCTGCTAATAATTTTTACGCAGTCCAGCGCACATCTACCGCCTGGGGAACACCTTTCCAGAAGAATATATTTTGGTCTTTCGCAACCTCAGGTCTGGCTGCCTGGATAACTAACGGCGACTATGTTTCAAACATAACAAGCACAACCGCCACACTTTCCGGCAAGCTTGTGTATGAGGCTGCATCGCCAACTAATGTCACGTTTTACTGGGGCACAACCGACGGCGGCACAACCGTAGGCAACTGGCAGCATTCCCAGGACATCGGCGTCCAGACAGCAGGCTCCGTCTTTACAGCCGATATCGATGGACTTGTGCCGTTTACAACCTATTATTACAGATGCAAGGCAACCAACAGCTCCGGAACCGCCTGGTCGAAATATTCATACCCCTTCACCTCTGCAGGCACAATGCCCGACGGCTGGGCCACATCCTTCGTAGGATATGAGCAGCGTCCCGGCGGCGCACATTGCCCAAGCTACACCTTCACAGTAAAAGGCTCCGGCAGAGACATCGGCGAAGGCTCAATGGGCGGCGACCCGGCTATAGACAATTTCCAATACGCATACAAAACTCTCAACGGTGATGGCGAAATTAAAGCACGCATTGCATCACTGACAGTCACAACTCGCAACCCAAAAGTCGGTGTAATGCTCAGAGAATCACTCGACGCCAGCTCTAAAAGCGCAGCCGTCCTCTTAAGCACTACCGACGGCACAAGATTTTTTGCCCGCTCCGCTACTGGCGGTTCCACCAATATCAGCTCAACAAATTCCACAAAAGCAGCACCTCTGTGGGTAAAAGTCGTCAGAAGCGGCAACACCTTCTCCGGCTATATGTCCAGCGACGGAATCGCCTGGACTCAGCTCGGCTCAAACGTGACAATCTCGATGTCCAGCCAGATTTACGCAGGCCTCGCCGACACAGCAGGAAACCGCGATGGTTCCGGATTACAAACAGCTACATTTGACAATGTCCTTCCCATAACCGACTTCAATGCCCCGACTCCGAACCCCGCAACGTTTGCTGTTCCGCCCGTAGGCCTCACTCAGACTTCGATTACAATGACAGCAACAACCGGTGCGGATATCTCGCTACCGATTATGTATTATTTCGATGAGACAAGCGGCAACCCCGGCGGCACCGACAGCGGCTGGCAGGCGGGCACGACCTATATAGACACAGACCTCGAGCCCGACCTCGAATACACCTACACCGTTCAGATGCGCGATTCATTAGGCAACGTCGGAACAGCATCGGCTCCCGAAAGCGCAACAACTTTAAGGGCCTGTGATTTTAACATGGATGGTGTTGTTGATTTCGACGATGTCAAGATTTTCGTTCAGGACTGGCTCCTCGAATATACGCCATTCGACCCCGGCCCTGTCGGCCAGTGGAATTTCGATGAGACCAGCGGCACAACCGCTTACGACAGCATCGGCAGCAATGATGCCGCCCTCAACGGCGGGGCAACACTCAATGGTTCAGGCTTTTTGGCCTTGGACGGCTCCAATGATTACGCCATCATCAACAGGACGATTTCCAACGACTTTACAATCGCTCTCTTCTTAAAGACAACCCATACAGGCGGCACAGCAAACTGGTATAACGGCGACGGCATCGTCGATGGCGAAGTCGGCGGCGTCGCCAACGATTTTGGGACAGCACTTGTCGGCGCTAAATTCGGCTTCGGTGTCGGCAATCCCGATACCACAATCACATCGAACACAAGCATAAATAACGGCGCCTGGCACCACGTCGCTGCGACCCGCAATGCAACAACCGGTGTTATGAAAGTTTATGTCGATGGTGTTTTGGAGAAAACTGCTACCGGCCCGACAGGCGCAAGGTCGGCACCATCGAAGCTTCGCATCGGCTGCCTGCAGACCAATATCAACTTCTTCCCCGGCTCTATCGACCGGCTCGATATCTTCGATTATGTCCTGCCCGACGATAAGATTGCCGAACTCGCAGCAGGTGCTCTTCCCGGCGGCCAGAGGCCGACTAATATGTTCATAGATGAAATAATTAACTTCAAAGACTTCGCCGTCTTCGCCGACTGCTGGCTCGAGTAAAACAATTTATTCCAGTCTTATATTGAAGATTCACACAGCGGCCTGCATTCTAATACCGTTGGGGCGTGATTGTGTGCAGACGTGATAATAACGCTTTACAAGGCACCGTGCCTGCTCTGAAAACTTGCTATTCTTCGATGTGAATGCGGACGTTTTCGCGATATGCTTCCGAACTTTGCTCGAAAGTTTTTCGCAGCTTATGCTGAGCGAGAAGAATCTTAATGGCAGTCAGGACAAGGCTGCCTCCTGCGATGAAGAAAAAGATTGCTGCAACGAAGGCGAAAAACTTCGAATAGGCAATTATCAGCAGTCCGAATAAAATTAGAAACAGGCCTACACTCAATACCCAGCCCGCTACTCTTCTCGATGCCAGTGAAAGCATATTTGTGAAGAATTGAAAACCCATTGTAAAGCCCCTTAATAGAAAAAAGGACGGCTGAATATTCCAGCCGTCCTTCGAAATTTTTCAGCTTATCAATACATCCCGCCTCCGGGCGGCATAGGCGGTGCTTCTTTCTTTTCCGGAATCTCGCTGACTATCGCATCTGTCGTCAATAACAGTGATGCAATCGATGCGCCATTCTGCAGCGCAGCCCTTTCCACTTTAGTCGGCACGATAACTCCGAACTCGACCATATCACCGTATTCTTTTCGCAGCGCATCATATCCGTAATTGGTCTCTTTGCTCTCGAGGACCTTCTGGGCCACAATCGAACCATCAAGACCGGCATTTTCCGCAATCTGCTTAATCGGTGCTATCACCGCCCGACGAACTATATCTACACCAATCTTTTCGTCGCCGTCGCATTTGATTTTGTCGAGAGCAGGAAGTGCCCTTAACATTGCAACACCGCCGCCCGGCAAAATGCCTTCTTCAACAGCGGCCCTGCAGGCATGGAGTGCATCCTCAACGCGGGCCTTCTTCTCTTTCATTTCAGCCTCGGTTGCAGCACCAACCTTAATCATCGCAACGCCGCCGGCAAGCTTGGCAAGTCTTTCCTGCAGCTTTTCGATATCGTAATCGCTTGTGGATTTTTCTATCTCAGCCTTTATCTGCTCAATCCTGCCCTTTATGGCTGTCGTGTCGCCGCCGCCTTCGATAATCGTTGTATTGTCCTTATCGATGACAACTCTCTTGGCACGGCCAAGCTGCTTTAGCTCGATACTCTCAAGTTCAAGTCCCAAATCCTCGAATATGGCCTCGCCCCCTGTGAGGACTGCTATGTCACTGAGCATTGCCTTTCGCCTGTCGCCGAAGCCCGGCGCCTTGACAGCTGCTGCCTGCAAAACGCCGCGAAGCTTGTTGACCACAAGCGTCGCAAGCGCTTCGCCTTCCACATCTTCGGCAATCAGCAGCAAAGGACGGCCCTGTTTTGCGACCTTCTCCAGCAGCGGAACAAGCGACTTTACCGAGCTGATTTTCTTTTCGTGAACAAGGATATAAGGTTTGTCCAGCTCGACTGTCATATTTTCCAGATTGGTGATAAAGTGCGGGCTAAGATAACCCTTATCGAACTGCATACCCTCTACAAGCTCCACTACAGTCTCGAGTGACTGGCCTTCCTCGACGGTAATCACGCCGTCTTTGCCGACCTTGTCCATCGCCTCAGCCATTTTCTTGCCTATCTCGACATCCTGGTTTGCAGAACAAGTCGCAACCTGCTCGATTTGCTTGCTGCTTTTTACTGTGATGCTCAGCTTCCTGAGCTCTTCGATGATTTGCTCGACTGCCCTGTCGATGCCTCGCTTAACCTGCATCGGATTCGCTCCGGCTGTAATATTTTTCAATCCTTCCTTGAAAATGCTCTCTGCAAGAATCGTGGCCGTCGTAGTCCCGTCGCCCGCAACAGTCGAGGTCTTGGATGCGACCTCTTTTACCATTTGTGCTCCCATATTTTCGTAAGCGTCCTCCAGCTCGATTTCCTTCGCCACCGTCACGCCGTCTTTTGTAACTGTCGGCGACCCGTATGACTTCTCGAGCACGACATTGCGGCCGCACGGCCCGAGTGTAATTTTTACGGCTTTGGCAAGTTTCTCCACTCCCCGCATAATCGCTTCACGTGCCTCGCCGCCGAATGCTATCTTTTTAGCTGCCATTTTTTTCTCCTTATAATAAGCTTGCTTTTCTGTGCGAAAATTTTTTCTATTCTTCCAAAACGGCCATAATGTCCGATTCACTCATAATCAGATATTCTTTGCCGTCTATTTTTATCTCTGTCCCGGCATAGCTTGTGAATAATACCATATCGCCTTTTTTCACCTGCATCGGCTGGCGGCTGCCGTCATCGAGGGTTTTTCCCTCCCCGACGCTTACGACTTTCCCTCTTTGCGGTTTTTCCTTGGCGGTATCCGGCAGGACGATTCCGCCTGCTGTTTTATTTTCCGCTTCAACCCGCTGAACTAGCACTTTATCTGCTAAAGGTCGAATCTTCATATTTATATCACTCCTTTCAAAAAAACCTCAAAATTTAATTAACTGCACAACATTTGTTAATCAGCGAAAAGGTCGCTGTTGTACATCTTTATAAAAACCCTGTCAAGCTGCTGGCGAAGTATTTTCATATCAACCGGCTTATCGATTACGCTAAACGCATCCAGCTGCAAAGCCCTGGCCAGAAAACCTTCGTCCGCACGGCTCTTTAAAAGCAGGCACGGAACCCACGGAAAACTATTCCTGATAATCTTCAGCGTCACAAGGCCTTCTGCCGTTAAATCGACATCTATTATCGCTGCGTGAATCCTCTGCTGCTCGATGATGCTTACAAATTCAGCAGGCCTTTGGGCTACAATAAGCTTTACGCCTCTCGGTTCGAAAATGTCGCGCATAGCCAAAGGCCAAGCCCAATCATCAGCGCTTGCCAAAAGCCTTACAGTCTCTGATTTCGATATTTCAGACAGCACGTTTTTACGCCAAATAACCCGCTTTTTAATCATCCTTGGCCATTAAACAGCCTTGAAATTTAATAAGAGCAAATATTGTGCCAAATCACTTGCTGGGCCGATTAATAGACGTAACTGCTTATTCCTGATATGCTTACGGTTG
>JBFZBH010000077.1:0-6220 GCA_041308525.1 Phycisphaerae bacterium
TCGCTGTTTTTAGCCTTCGGAATCAGCGCTATGGTTGGAATCGCTTTTGGTCTTTACCCGGCCTATCGTGCAGCCAATATGGACCCGATTGAATCGCTGCGCCACGAATAGCTGCTGACCGGCTTACAATTCGAAAATGCCAATTTTCAGCTAAATAACGCCGCTTTCCGGCCATTTTTAAAAATCTTCTAAATTTTTATTTGATAATTTTGATATACTTGTTAAAATGTATTGTTTTAGAATTTTAGGGAAAATACTTATGAAGAAAGATATACATCCGCCATATAACAAAGTAGTAGTCCGCTGCGGCTGCGGAAATACGTTTGAAACCTCCAGCACCGCAAAGGAAATACACGCCGAGATTTGCTCAGGCTGTCATCCTTTCTATACCGGCAAGCAGAAATATGTCGATACTGCCGGCCGTATCGAAAGGTTCCAGAAAAAGTACGGTAAAGAATACTTCAAGAAGGACAAAAAAGACCAGCAAAAGTAGCTGCCGTTTCGGATTTCTAAAAAGGCTCGGGTTTTGTTCCGAACAAAACCGGAGCCTTTTGTTTATCAATTTTTAGACGGGAAACATAAAGCAGGGTTTATAAATGTCTGAGGCAAACGAATTACTCTTAAAGAAGCTCGATGAAATCGAAGCCCGATATGCACAAATCGAAGCCGAAATTTCCACCCCACAGGTTGCTTCGGATTCTGCAAAGATTATCGCACTCTCTAAAGAGCAGGGAAAACTCAGGCCTGTCGTTACAAAATACCGCGAGTATAAAAAACTGTCTGAAAATATCGAACAGGCAAAGCATATCCTCGCCGACGAATCAGCCGACAAAGAGCTTAAAGACCTTGCCGGCGAGGAAATTGAAAAGCTGCAGTCCGAAGGCCAAGTACTCCTCAAGCAAATGCAGGATATGCTCGTGATGGGCGACGATATGGCAATCGGCTCGGTCATTATGGAAATCAGGGCCGGCACAGGCGGCGAAGAAGCCGCACTTTTCGCCCGCGATTTATACGATATGTATATTAAATATGCCGAAGGCCGCCGCTGGAAGATTGAACAGCTCGATTTCAGCCCCACCGAGCGCGGCGGTTTCCGTGAAGTTATTTTCGGCATCAAAGGCCAGGGAGTATGGGCCGAGCTAGGCTACGAAAGCGGTGTTCATCGTGTCCAGCGGGTTCCCGAAACCGAAGCCCAGGGCAGGATTCATACTTCTGCTGCTACTGTGGCTGTGCTGCCTGAGCCTGAAGAAATTGACATCCAGATAAATCCAAATGATGTTGTAGAGCATGTAAGCAGGGCCGGAGGCCCCGGCGGTCAGAATGTCAACAAGGTCAGCTCCGCCATCAGGCTCGAACATATCCCTACCGGCATCACCGTCAATATGCGTGAGGAAAAAAGCCAGCACAAAAACCGTGCAAAGGCCTGGCGTATCTTAAAAAGCAGAATTTACGAGTTTCATCAGAGTAAAAAAACTGCCGAGCGCGACTTGAAACGCAAGACTATGATCGGCTCCGGCGACCGCTCCGAAAAAATAAGAACATACAACTATCCGCAAAGCCGCGTCACAGACCACAGAATTAATTTTTCGCTTTATAATCTTAGCGCTGTTATGGCAGGCTCACTCGATGAGCTTATAAGGGCACTGCAGGATTACGACCGCCAGCAGCGCCTCAAAAACCTCTAAAAATTTTTTTCGAGAATCGCAATGATCGTTGTAGTCACAGGAATGGTTGGTCTCGACAAGAAGTGTTATCTTCAAAAAGTCTGTCACTTGGCCGCTCAGAAAAACAGGCAAACTCTCCTCTGCAACGTCGGCGATATGATGTATGAAGAGGCCCCCGATATCAGGCCCGGAAAGATTCTGGACATACCGATTAAACGGCTCAATTCACTTCGCCGCAGCGCATTTAAAGATATTATCGTCAAAGCATCTCAGGCGTCAAATCTGATTGTCAATACCCATGCGACCTTTCGCTGGCGCCACGGTCTTTTTCCCGCTGTCGATTTCGACCAGATGCGACAGCTCAAAGCCGATATGTATATCTGCCTCATTGACGGCGTAGCTGCTTTGCACACCAGGCTCACAGACGAGCACTCAACAGAACATAGCCCCAAAGACCTTATTGTCTGGCGCGAGGAGGAAATTATCTGCACCGAAATGCTCTGCAGGGGCATCAGCGAAGATGTTCCATTTTACTGCCTTGCACGCGGCGAGGAAGAGGAAACTGTAGAAATGTTTTACAGACTCCTCTTTGAAAGAAATCTAAAAAAAGCATACCTAAGCTTCCCGATGACAGCCGTCATCGATATGGAGCTTGTGAAAAATGAAATAAACAGTTTCAGACGCCAGATGAAAAAATTCTTCATCTGCTTCGACCCGGGAGATTTGGAGGAAGCCTATCTGCCGCGATATGCCCAAAAGGCCGCCGCAGATGGCCTCGATTATGTCGAAGTCGAAACGATTCAAAGAAAGGTCAGGCTCGATTTGAAGCAGATTCAGCAGATAGAAAACGATATCAACAGCCAGACTTATGCCCGCGATTTTATGCTCATCGACCAGGCGGATATGATTATCAGCTTCGTCCCCGCAACAGCCGACGGCCGCGCTGCCATTTCAAGCGGTGTCGAACGAGAGCTTCAGCACGCCCACGAATCCGCAAAAGAAGTCTATGTCATCTGGACCGCAAAACAACGACCCTCTGTCTTCGTTACCCAAACCGCTACAAGAGTTTTTGATGATATTGAGAAGGCTTTGGAATTTTTTAACAGCAAAGGTTTTATAAAGGAGTAAAAGTTGTGGATGAAAAACAGTTGGCAGGTTTTATTGACCACACGCTTTTGTCAGCAACGGCAACGAGCGAGCAGATAAGAAATTTATGCGACGAGGCAAAAACTTATGGTTTTTATTCTGTCTCAGTCAATTCGCGGTGGGTCTCTTTCGCGGCCGACTTGCTTGAGAATACCTCCGTCAAGGTTGGAGGTGTTGTAAGCCTGCCCCTCGGTGCAGATACGACAAAAATTAAAGCTGCCTCTGCCAAAGATGCGATTTTCGCAGGCGCCGATGAAATTGATATGGTCGCCGATCTTGCTGCAATCATAGAAAACGACAGCCGTTATCTCGTTGACCAGTTTCTCGCTGTCTTGAAGGTCTGTCACTCGATGCGCCCGCCCGTCGTCCTGAAGGTGATCATAGAAGCCGCCGCCCTCAATCTCGAACAGAAGGAATTTGTCTGCACAATACTTAATCGCTGCGGCGCCGATTTCATCAAGACAAGCACGGGAATGCACCCTGCCGGCGGCGCAACAATAGAAGATGTGAAACTGATAAAGCAGTTTGCGCCAAAATGTAAAGTCAAGGCCGCCGGAGGCATAAGAACTGCAAAACAAGCTCTCGATTTTATCAACGCAGGCGCCGATAGAATCGGAACTTCATCCGGAGTGCAGATTATAGAACAGTTCAGGACAGGAAACATTTAAATGCAGACGCAAATCGCAACCAATAAGACCTCTCAAATCCTCTGCCGGCTGTACTGCAAAAAGTTAAACGCACCTGTTAATCTCGATGGTCTCAATCAAATTTTTTCCACCCTCGATTCACCAATCATTCTCGGCGGCAATACTGCAAAAGAACTGTCGGACGGCTTCAGTTACTGGATGGCACAGCCGAAGGAAGTTTTTCAGTTCCAATCAGGACAATCTGGTCCTTTCTGGAAACTAAACCGTCTTCTCGATAAATATAAATTAACTGGCGGTATTCCCGCCAGTCTTCCGAAAGGATTTTTTATTGGCGGCTGGGCTGGTTACTTCGGTTATGAGCTTGGCCATTACATCGAATCGCTTCCCTCTGTCGCCGTCGATGACCTTAATCTTCCTTTAATTCATCTCTGTTTCTACGACAAGCTTATCGCCTACGACCATACAAATAAAAATTTTCTGCTTATAGCTTTACAATTTCCTTCGGATTCGCAAAGCCTGCAGGAAAAATTTGAATCGCTCGAAAAATTGATTGAAAAATCAACCCACAACAAATTCCCTCGACCAGAGTTTGCAGATATCGAGTCTGTCGATTTTTCGAAGATTCACTCCAATATGAGCAGAGATTATTACCTCAGCGCCCTCAAGGATATAAAACGCTCCATATATGATGGCGATGTGTATCAGGTAAATTTCTCACAGCGATTCGATTGTGATTTTCACAGCCCTCCGATCAACCTCTTTCATTGGCAAAATTTTTACAACCCAAGCGGCTATTCTGCTTATCTCGACTGCGGCAATTTCCAGGTTGTCAGTGCATCGCCGGAAATGTTTATTACAATTTCCGACGGCCTCATAAGCACAAAACCCATAAAGGGTACCCGCCCCAGAATTCTCGAAAAGAATGACCTTCAAAGACAAATCAATCAGAAAAACTTCGATGAGCTTGTTGCAAGCGAAAAAGAACAGGCCGAGCTGAATATGATTATCGATTTGGAGCGAAACGACATCGCGAAAATATGTATCCCCGGAACAAGGCAGGTCATTCAAACTCGAACAATCGAAAATTACCCGACAGTTTTCCACGCCGTCGCAACCGTCGCAGGCAGGTTGAAAGACGACATCTCTTTCTGCGATATTTTGCGAGCAATGTTCCCCGGCGGCTCGATAACCGGCGCCCCCAAAATAAGCGCAATGAATATCATTTCCCGCCTCGAGCCGCTGCAGCGGGCTGTTTACACAGGCAGTATCGGCTTTTTAGGCATCGATGGAAGTGCCTGCTTGAATATTGCCATTCGAACCATTATCATCAAAGAACGAAAAGCCTTTGTGCAGACAGGCGGCGGTATCGTCGCTGATTCAGAACCTGATGCCGAATGGCAGGAAACTCTTGTTAAAGCACGGGCTTTGATTGCTGGTGTTAATTCAGCGAATAAAGCGTACAGCGGTTAGCGTAGAGTGTATAATAATGTTTAATCCTTTACGCTAAACGCTTAACGTTATACGCTAAAAAAAATGGAAAAAGTTTTCCTTAACGACAATTTAGTTGATATCGACAAGGCCTGCATCTCGCCTGCTGACGGCGGCTTTCTATACGGCGCCGGCCTGTTCGAGACAATGAGATGTCATAACGGCGTTGTCTTCTGTCTCGATGACCATCTCGACAGATTATTTTCCAGCGCAGAAAAGCTCCTGATTCTTCACCATTATGAAAAAAACTATATCGCTGAGGCAATTTACAAACTTCTCGATGCCAATAACCTCTCCGATGCCCGTCTGCGCCTTACCCTATCAGCAGGCTCTGTTTCCGAAACGCAGAAATCCCAAAGAGCAACACTGCTGATTGCTGCGACTCAATTTCAGCCGTATCCGCCGGAGTATTATCAAAAAGGCATTCTTGTAATCCTCAGCCCCTTCAGACAGAATGTTACCGACCCGACCTGCGGCCATAAGACAACAAGCTATTTCCTGAGGATGCTCGCATTAAAGCTCGCCCATCAGAAATTGGCTGCTGAGGCCATCTGGTTTACAACCTCAAATCTTCTTGCAGAAGGCTCCATAAGCAATGTCTTTCTGGTAAAAGACTCAGCCGTTTATACCCCGCCGCTTTCAACACCTGTGCTGCCGGGAATTGCACGAAAAGCCATCTGCAAGCTCGCTGCTGACAATTCAATCCAGCTTGTCGAGACAGAACTCAGTATCGATGATTTGCTCTCTGCTCACGAGGTTTTTCTGACGAATGTAATTATGAAGATTATGCCGATAACAAGCATAGAAAAGCACACAGTCGGTGATGGAAAAGTCGGCCCTTTGACTAAAAAATTACAGGGCCTTTTCGATTCTTTTGTCGAGGAAAAGTGCAGGCAGCGCCAATGAAAATAAAAGCTGTAGCAAAAAAAATCGATTGCATCCTTCCTCTTAAGCTTGCCCAAAGCTGGGACAATGTCGGCCTGCTTGTCGGCAATCCTGAAAAGAACGTTAAAAATATCCTGCTGACAATCGATATCACAGCCGATGTCTTAACAGAAGCCAAAAGACTGCGAACCGATTTGATTATCAGCTATCATCCTGTCATCTGGGACGGATTAAAGAATATTACCGCCGACGGCACAGGCAGTATTGTCTATGATTTGATTCGAGCCGATATCTCCGTTTTTTCGATTCACACCGTGCTTGATTCGGCTGTTGGCGGCGTCAATGACGGACTTGCTGAAATTTTAGGAATCGAAAATCCCCAGCCGCTCG
>JBFZBH010000078.1:0-6172 GCA_041308525.1 Phycisphaerae bacterium
CGGGCACAGGTACATATATATAGTTGTGGTTCTGCTGAAATCGAAGATTCTGGCAGATGAGCCGCTGTCGGTCGAGAAATCAACCACTCCCGTAAAAGTACAGTTTGTCAAAGAAGAGATAACTGAGCCTATCGGCATGCTGACGTAGTCATCGACTCCATCGAGGGATACCTGTCCAGAACCATCCAGTGAGGCGCCGCCGAAAATCTCTGCGCTGTTCCACCCGTAGGGGTCGAAGGCAATGGTGCCGCCGGACTCATCGAAACTCCAATAACCAAGCAGGTTCACGTCAATGTTTATATAAGGGATTTCATACAGCCAGTCGGCAGTGAAGAGCTGAAGGTCGGCACCATCAACAATGCCGTTATCATCGAGGTCAGCAGCACAGCTGGTGACAGCGGAGAAGACGTTGGAGTCGGCTGTTTCATTGCCGGATTCGTCTCTCATCTTAACAGTGTATTGATACTCAGTGGAAGGCAACAGGCCGGAATCTGTAAATTCCGGGTTTGCCTGCCAGCCGCTGTCCGAACCGCCCTGATGCCCTGTTAGCTCTGTAAAATAATACTGGACCTGCCCGTAGAGGTCAAAACCAGTCGTAGCCGTCATAGTAATTTTAGATTTTCCCATGGCTGTTGGAGCAATCGCAAATGTCGCGGGATTCGGCGTCGGAGGATCTGTGTCCGTTCCGGTAAATTTAAATGTTACTGAAATAGTGTGATTGCCGCGCACAGGATTGAAGGTGTAGCTGCTCAATACGCCAATCGGCAGCCCATTTAAGATGACCTGGTCCACCGAATAGCCCTGATTCGGTGTAAACGTAAATGTTCTGGACCCGCCGGCATTTACGGAAACTGCACCGGAGGGACTGATGGAGCCGTGTGCGCCTGCAGAAGCTGTGATTGTATAGCTTGAGGGACTCCAGTCATACCATTTAGTAGTAATAATGGCTTTGCCAGTAATGCCTGAACCCATAGTCAGTGTGTAATTATATTTTGCGGTGCGGGTGGTTTCGCCGTTGTAGATGTAATCAGTATTGCAGATGACCGCAACGATGACATTATTCCTTACATTGGCAAGCGGAATGCTGCAGGTGCCGCTGCTGACCGGAACACCATATTTGATATTCCCGCTGGTATCGCGATAGACTAATTGGCAGCTCATATTGGCGCCGATTGGATTAAAAGTAACAGTGGCTTCTGTGGCGCTGGGGCTGACCGTCAATGGAATTTGATTGGCTCCGCTCCATCCGGGTAATGTTCGATATTCGGGGGTGAGGACGCTGCCGTCCTGGGTGGTAGCAACATAACAGGTGGCATACCAAACAGCGCAATTGATCCAGATAGGTTCATATTCTGCATGGATATTGGCATTCCAGTTATTATTGAGTAATTGTCTGAAAGCATAAGACCAGGGGCCAAAATCGCAAAAGGCTTGTCTGGCACGGTATTCCTGAATCACGCGGCGGGTTTGAGCATCGCCCAATCCGCCGGGAGCCTGGGCCATATCCTGTAAGACTCGCCCGCTTTGTGTGGCATAACGCCAAACCCAGGCGATGCTTTTTGGGCCAAGAATGACTTCCAATGCATGGGGGAAGCATTCGCTATACTGAACGCCTCCGAGCAGGTTTCTCCAGGTGCAGAGTTGCTGGCCATCAACGTACCTGTTGACTCCCTGAGCACAAGGGCCGCCGAATGAATCATCCTGGAGCCATCCGCTGTAGCATTCGATAGGCATAAAAGGTGCGATCGCTGAACCAGCACTGAGCCAGCCGAGGCCGGTAAAGTTTCCGGAACGCTGTGCTCCCATTGTGCCCAGCAGCCAGTTGTTGCCGCCTTCATGGAACCAGCAGGAATTAAAGCAGCCCGGCATGCTGGCCAAAATACAGTGTACTCCCTCGTGTATCATTCCGCCGGTTTGATATCCTTTGTCGCCATAGGAACAAGCTGGGTCAAAGCAATATACCGGATAATAAGATGCGAGAACTATAGGCATTCCCCCGGCAGAACTCTGCCATCCGCCTAATGCTGTATTGGGTTCATTATCGGTGCTGAGGCCGGAGCCAAATAAATAAATTGAGCTGTAATAGCCGGCGCGAGCTCTGGCATCCCTGGGCCAGCGCATTATGTTGGTGATGTAGTCGAAATCGTCATTAAATCTCTGGAGCATCGGGATCCAGGCGGACGAGGTCACTAATGAATTTTTCTGGGAGCCCCATCGGAAACACCACCATCTGTCGGTATATGTCCCGACGGGAGTGCCGTCATCATTTGTAACATCATTCCGCACCATTGTTGGGGGACTGATTTCTCCGTACTCGTCGAAATAGTCATAAGCGAGAGTCGGGCTGTATACCGGCCAGGTGTAATACTCGGAGGCCTGCACCCGGTTATCTGTAAGAGAGGCGAACATGCCTGCCAATGTCAGCAGGAGAATGACTGAATATTTTGTCCTTGCACAAGAAGAATTCATAATTGTTCAACTCCTAAATCGAAGATATATTTATGCCAGGCATTATCTGCTATCAATGTTACCACAGTTATTGAGCAGCAAGAAAGTGACATTCTGATAACCCATTCCTTATATTAAGTTATGAGTTTAAACTAACCAGCCGCGCAATATTCCGGATAAATACAACCAATCCCCAGACTGCGTAAACATAAAAAACAGCCTTTTTCAATTACCTGCATCAATTTTATTATATATTATTTTTTTGTTTTAATCAACTTAATAATGTATATTGTTACTATAAAGGAACTTAGGATATGGAAAGGAAGCTAAAAACGGGGTGTAAAAAGGGCATTTTTCGGCCCTTATGGGGAAAAACGGGAGCCTAAGAATTGCACGGAGGTAAAAAATGAAAAATTTATTTTCACTGACCGAGCGGGGGACAAATGTTAAGACCGAAATCATCGCTGGTTTTACAACTTTTTTGACAATGGCATATATCATTTTTGTCAATCCCAACATCCTAAGTGATGCCGGGATGGATAAAAATGCGCTGATAATCGCAACGTGCCTTGTGACCGCCATCATAACAATTATCACAGGATTATTTGCAAATGCTCCGATAGCAATGGCGCCCGGAATGGGCCTGAATGCATACCTTGCATACAACCTTGTGATGGGAGGGAAAATAGACTGGCAGACAGGATTGGGCATTGTGTTCCTCTCGGGGCTTTTGTGCTACATACTGACAATTCTGGGCCTGCGGAAAAAGCTGGTCGAAGCCATACCAGGGAGCCTGATTGCTGCCATTGCGGTGGGCATCGGTCTATTTATAACATTCATAGGCCTTGTGAATATGGGGGTAATCGTTAAAAATGAACAGACCCTTGTTTCTGCGGCACCGCTGACAAAAACGACGCTGATAGCGCTTGCGGGACTTCTTGTGATGGCGTTTCTGGAGATAAAGAGGGTCAAAGGTGCTCTTTTAATCGGCATAATATTTTCAACCGTCCTTGCGATAATTTTCGGTTATATTGAAAAGCCTGTGCAGGCAGTAAGTTTCAATTTCGATATGAGCAAGGTAGCCTTTCAGCTCAATATTCGGGATGCCTTAAAATGGGGGCTTTTCAGCAGCGTATTTACCCTGATGTTTATGGATATGTTCGACAGCATCGGGACGCTTGTTGCCTGCTGTCACGAGGCGAAGATGGTGGACAGCGAAGGGAAAATAAAAGGTCTCGGCAGGCTGCTTCAAATAGACGCGGCTGCGAGCATGCTCGGTGCAGCGCTGGGGACATCAACTATAACCTCTTATATCGAATCAGCGGCAGGAATAGAAGAGGGGGGAAGGACGGGCCTGACATCGCTGGTGACAGGCATCTGTTTTCTTCTTGCGATAATTTTCGCGCCGCTTGTGGGAATCGTGCCGAAATATGCGACGGGACCTGCACTTGTTATGGTAGGTCTCTTTATGGCCAAAGAGGTCAAACGAATAGATTTCGCAAATATCGAAGAATCTTTTCCTGCATTTATCATTATGGTGATGATAGCGTTAAGCTACAGCATCAGCACCGGCCTTGCATTCGGTTTCATATCGTTCACGGTCATCAAGGCCCTTAACGGCAAGATAAAAGAAATAAAACCAACGATGTGGATTATTGCAATCCTCTCCGTTATGTTTTTAATGATTGATTACATCGATGAGATAACCGCATATATATCTAAAATTTTTCAAATTTAAAAAATTGTTGTTTAGCCGCAACTCGAATAACACAAATAAATTCACAAGCTGAAAGCCCGTGCTACTATGCTTTTTTAAAGATAAATTTGTGGGCGTCGGCATCGATTTGAATCGTGTCGCCTTCGGCGAATTTGCCATCGAGAATTTCTTCAGCAAGAGGATTTTCCAGTCGCTGCTGAATCGTACGTTTTAGCGGCCTTGCGCCATAGGCAGGGTCGTAGCCTTCCTCTGAAATGAGGTTGCGTGCCGTTTCGGTAAATTCAACGTTTATCTTCTGTCCTTTGAGCCTGTCAGCGAGGTATTGAAGCTGGATATCGACGATTTTTTTCAAATCTTCTTTTGTCAGCATTCGAAAGACTATTATCTCATCGATGCGGTTGAGGAATTCGGGCCTGAAGACTTGTTTCAATACGTCCTTTACATGTGCTTCTATCTCCCAATCGGCGCCTTTTTCCTCAGTGAGTTTCTGAATCTGCAGGCTGGCAAGGTTGCTTGTCATAATTATTACGGTGTTTTTAAAATCTACAGTTTTTCCCTTGCCGTCGGTTAAGCGGCCATCTTCGAAGACCTGGAGCATAACATTGAAGACATCCGGGTGAGCCTTTTCTATCTCGTCGAGCAGAATGACCGAATAGGGTTTGCGCCGCACGGCTTCTGTGAGCCTGCCGCCTTCCTCATAACCGACATATCCCGGCGGCGCTCCGATAAGTCTTGCGACCGAATGCTGCTCCATAAACTCGCTCATATCGATTCGCACCATCGCATTCGGGTCGTTGAACAAAAATTCCGCAAGCGCCCGGGCGAGCTCTGTCTTGCCGACGCCTGTCGGGCCGAGGAACAGAAATGTCCCTATGGGCCTGTTGGGGTCGCCGAGGCCCGCACGGTTTCTTCGGACAGCGTTGCAGAGTGCGGAGACAGCTTCATCCTGTCCGACGACCCGCTGATGGATAAGCTGCTCCATTTTGCGGAGCCTGTCGCGCTCGCCGCTCATAAGCCTCGAAACGGGTATGCCGGTCCATTTGGAAACAATCGAAGCAACATGCTCTTCGGTGACCTCATTTTGAATCATCGACCTTTCGGAGTGCGAGAGAAGCTCCTGCTTTTCATCAAGCTCCTTTTTTAGATTTGCAATCGTCTCGTATTTGAGTCTCGCTGCGGCCTCGAGCTCGCCCTTTCGCTGGGCTTGCTCGAAATTTGTCTGTGCCTGCTCGATTTTCTGCTTAAGATCTTTTATGTATTCGATGCCTTTTCGCTCGCTCTCCCATTCTCTGGTCAGGCCATTGTCTTTTTCCTGAAGGTCGGCGAGCTGCTTTTCGATGTTCTTTAACCGCTCTTTGCTTGCAGAATCGTTTTCCTTTTTCATTGCCTCTCTTTCGATCTGAAGCTGCATAATCTTTCTTCGGATATCATCAAGTTCAGCAGGGAGCGAATCATTTTCAATTCGAAGTTTCGATGCTGCTTCATCAATCAGGTCAATCGCCTTATCGGGCAGGAATCTGTCTGTAATGTACCTGTTGGATAAAGTCGCAGCAGCCACGATTGCCGCATCTGTAATCCGCACGCTGTGGTGTGTTTCATAGCGGTCTTTGAGGCCGCGCAGGATTGCGATTGTGTCCTCCACGCTCGGCGGGTCAACCAGAATCGGCTGAAAACGCCTTTCGAGGGCGGCATCTTTTTCGACATACTTTCGATATTCATCGATGGTTGTTGCACCGATGCACCGCAATTCGCCGCGGGCAAGTGAGGGCTTGAGAAGATTTCCGGCATCGACAGCACCTTCAGCCTTGCCGGCGCCGACGACGGTGTGAAGCTCATCGATGAAGAGAATGATTTGTCCATCAGCTGCTATGACTTCCTTGAGGACGGCTTTTAGGCGGTCTTCGAACTCGCCTCTGAATTTTGTTCCGGCAATCAATGCACCCATATCGAGTGCGACAATTCTTTTGTTTTTCAATCGGGTGAAGATCTCAAGAAATACAAGCTGAA
>JBFZBH010000079.1:0-6120 GCA_041308525.1 Phycisphaerae bacterium
AAAGGAAACATGGTTTACCGGCGGATTCATTCATCTTCGCCGAAGCCTTTTTGGCATCTCAAGGAAAAGGTCGATACAATTAAATAAAATCAGGAATTTTGATATCACTCCGGCAGGCAACAGCAGAAAGAAGGACTACTGGGCTGTCAATGTAAATCATTACGCGGGGGGACGAAAAATTATGTTAACGAAAGACGGCTGCTGGAGACTGAATCTGGCGACGGCGTTGGACAGCAGGGCAGAGGCGGAATATTTTGTAAAGCTTTTGACTGAAAAGGCAGGAATGACAGATGTCCCTGTACAAGCCCCGCCGGAGATAAAAGAAATTGCAGAATCCAATTTGGGATTCGGAGAGAAATTGCTCAAGAGTTCATATATTATTTTCGGGTTATGGGGACTGGCAGGATTGGCTGTTTGTATTATCCTGCAGTACATCTCCATAAAAAGCTACCGGGATTTTTCTGCAGAGAATTTTTCATTTCCAATGTTTTTAATGGTTGTAATACCCTTCGGATTTACTAATTCCCGAATGTTGAGCATCGGTATAAACATAAATAGATTCATGTTCAAAGAAGAAAGGCTTTTCGCAAGGAAACGATGCTATGAGGTTTTGCGGTATTTTCCTTTCAGCGCGGCAATTTTTATTCTAATCCTGCTGATTGATTTCGTGTATGCGGTATCAAATATATTCAAAACCGGGGAGCCAATTTTCCTTTTCTTTCCAGCGATTTTTTATGTATTCATAGCATTTATGAATTTAAGAGTTTTTCTGTCGGGGCGGGAACTTATAGAAAAATGGAGAAGAGAGGACGAGGGGGGAGCCTCCTGAAAAAAGCTTATTATAGTTTGGGGCCAAAAAGTATAATAAGGGTTTGAGTATTAAACGAAAGTATAATAACTCATAACGTCTTGAGAACAATGAAGATATGAAAATATGTGGCAATATTATGGAATTTTCTTGATTGTTTGATTCAATCTTATTATACTTTTAGGCGAAAAAGTATAATAAGAATCGAAGAGTTGAACGAAAGTATAATAAGATGGATGCATCAATTTTCACTAAAAAATGCCCTGGCCATCTTGTCGGGATAGCCAGAAATCTGAAGGCTTATGTTCCAGACAAACTTCCACCGAAGCTCGAATGGACCAGCCGGATGGTGGAATCCTTATCGAATGCCGAACGAGCCATCGGGCAGCTGCGCGGTCTCGGTATGAATTTATCCAATGCACATCTGCTGATTAATCCTTTTCTGCGCAAAGAGGCCGAGATGTCAAGCATGATAGAAGGCACTTTAGCATCAATGGAACAATTATATCTCTTCGAGACAGGAGATTTATCGGTCGAACGCAGCGTTTCAGATGTCAGAGAGGTCCACAATTACGTTGTAGCAATGGAACAGGGTCTCGAAATGAGTAAAAAACTTCCTATCTGTCTTAGAATGATTCGCCAGCTCCATCAGATTCTGCTTAAAGACGTTCGCGGCGAAAATAAGATGCCGGGTGAATTCAGAAAAACACAGAACTGGATCGGCTTTCACGGACGTCCCATCGATCAGGCCCTGTTTATTCCACCTCCACCGGCCCGGATGATTATCTGTCTTGATGAGCTCGAGCGGTTTATAAATGAACCGATGAACAATATGCCCGTTCTCGCCTGGATTGCAATGATTCATTACCAGTTTGAGGCAATTCACCCGTTTATCGACGGCAATGGTCGAATCGGAAGGCTACTGATAACATTGCTGATGTGTGTAAAGGACGTTCTGGACAAACCGATACTATATTTAAGCGAGTATTTTGAGCGCAACCGGCGCGAATATTACGATAGCCTGCTGCGCGTAAGCACAAATGGTCAATGGAATGAGTGGATACTTTTTTTTCTTCAGGGCATAGCCGAACAATCACTTGGTGCATCCGAGAAGGCAAAACAGCTTATCAGCCTCCAGAAACATTATCATTCCCAAACAGCAGGTACCAGGAGCCCATTACTCCATAAATTGATTGACGGACTTTTTGAAACACCTGCAATCAGGATTTCTGAAACGGCTAAAAGATACTCTGTTACATACGCAGCAGTGAAAAAAAATGTCGATGGTCTTGTCGCAGGTGGAATTCTAAAGCAAGCCGCCGGCGGTAAACGGAACAAAATTTATATTGCTTCTGAAATACTTGATATCATAAATAAAGCGTCTGCACAAAGGACAGGCTAATATTATGAGATTATTGAAGAAATGGCGGCGGAGGAAGGCGGCGGCGAGGCCTTTTCCAATGGAATGGCACAGGATAGTCGAGGGGAATGTGCCATACTACAGGAGGCTGGCGAAGGAGGACCGGCTTGAGTTTCAGCAGCACATCCAGATATTTTTAAGCGAGAAGCGATTCGAGGGATGCGCGGGATTGGCCATCACCGACCAGATAAAGGTCACTATTGCTGCATACGCCTGCATTCTTCTTTTGCATCGAAAGACGGATTATTATCCGGGGTTGACGACGATACTGGTTTATCCGAATGCGTTTGTTGCGCCGCGGAAAAAATATCTGCCTTCGGGGGCGCTGATTGAGTATCCGGAGCCATTGAGCGGGGAATCGTGGCGCCGGGGGCCTGTGGTGCTTTCGTGGGACGATGTGCAGAGGAGCATATCTGACTCCGGCGACGGGCATAATGTTGTCTTCCATGAATTCGCACACCAGATAGACAGCTCATCGGGCGAGGGAGACAGCTCGCTTGTTTTACAGAACCGCACGAACTTTATGGCGTGGGCAAGGGTGCTTCAGGAGGATTTTCAGAAGCTTCGACAGGCGGTCGCGGACAGGCAGCAGACCTTTCTTGACAGCTACGGCGCAACCGACCCGGCTGAGTTTTTCGCGGTCGCCACGGAATTTTTTTTCGAGAAACCAAAAGAGCTTCGAAAAGAACACCCGCAATTATACGAGGAGCTTAAAAATTTCTACCACCAGGACCCGGCGGAATTGTGAATTGAGAATTTAGAATTTTGAATGAAGAATTGATAATCGATAATTTTGAATTGAAAATCATCAATTTCGAATTATTGGGAGGAAAATGGGTGTAAAAAAAGAGAGATACAGATCCGCTTTAGCCATCATCACCCATGCTCCGGACTGATCTCTCTTTTTTCACTGGTTCGTGTGGCAACCTTCTCCGAAGCCAGCACAACTATATTAAACCAAATTTGACGGGGGTGATTCAATCAGGTTTTTTAACCAGACATCTAAGGTTTTAAGGCGAGGGAAATGCAATCGGAGTTCAATAATGAGGATTTGACTAAGGCATCAAAAATTTTTTTTGCTCTTCAAAAACACAGACCTGCGACGAAAGAGGAGCTGAAAAATTATATCAAGGTATTTTTAGGCATCGATGTTCCGGACAAAAAGATCTGTCCCGAGCACAACAGCCCGCTGGAGTATCTGTGGCACAGTTTCAATTCAGATTTTATTTTACCATCGCCTGCAGGAGGTGATTGTGTTATCTGGGCGAATCGAGGCGGAGGCAAGACGGAAATTGCAGCTGCTGCGGCGCTTCTGAACAGCATCTTCAAGAGCGGCTGCCAGACGAGAATTCTTGCAGGGTCCGGCGAGCAGGCAGGAAGGATGTATGATTACCTGACCGGATTTATCGGGCAAGGTTTTGATTGTTTTCTTGCCAAGCGGATCCTTGCTGACAGGTGCTGTTTTAAGAACGGCTCGGCTGTTGAGGTTTTGATGCAGTCGCAGACAAGCGTCCGCGGCCAGCACGTTCAGAAGCTTTTGTGCGATGAAGTGGAATTATTCGACCCTGCTGTTTTTGCGGCTGCGAAATTTACGACAATCAGCAGGCCCGGAATAATCCCTGCGATGGAAATCATCAGCACAATGCACCTGCCTTACGGGCTTATGCACAGAATTGTCACTGATGCACAAAAGTGCGGGACGCCGGTATTCAAATGGTGCATCTGGGAGACAATCGAAAAATGCACGGACAGGAACTGCTCGGCGTGTCCATTGTGGGGGGATTGCGGGGGAAGGGCGAAAGAGGCGAACGGGTTCCTGAAGGTTGATGACTGCATAACGATAATGAAACGTTCGAGCAGGCCGCTATGGGAGACAGAGATGCTTTGCAGGAGGCCGTCACTGGAAAGTGTTGTCTTCGACGAATTCGAGCCTTCGAGCAATGTGCGTCAAATCGATTACAATCCGAACCTGCTTTTGTATCGAGCGATCGATTTCGGGTTTGTAAATCCGTTTGTGTGCCTGTGGATTCAAACGGACGGGGAAGGAAATATTTTTGTCATCGATGAATATATCAGGAGCCGTGCGGCGATTCAAATACATGCTGAAGAAATTAAAAAGCGGACGCCGTGCGGCGAGGAGAAGACGGCTGGGACTTTTTGCGACCCTGCGGGCGAGAGCACGGATTCGAACGGGACAAGCGCAGCGCGGCAATTGCGGCAGCTTGGCATACAGGTTCGGTATCGAAGGAGCGGCATCATCGAAGGGATAGAGCTTATACGGCAGGCAATAAGGAGTGCTGACGGCAAAAGGCATTTGTTCATTTCGCCGAGGTGCCCGAGGCTTATCGAGGCCATGCAGTGCTATCATTATCCGGAAGGCAATTTTAAAGCCGATAAAGAGCTGCCGCTCAAGGACGGCGTCTATGACCATCCCATCGACGCCCTGCGATACTTCTTTATCAATTACAAGTATGCAGATGTTAAACTTCTCCACCGCCGATATTAGGCTAAAAATGCGGTTTTTAAAATATTTTTCGCTTTTACAGAAAAATATATTGAGCTTTTGCCGAAAATTGACGTATAATATTCCAGGTATGAGAAAATAGGAGGTCAGTTATGGAAATCGGAAAAAGGTTAAAAATAGCCAGAGAAGCGATTGGATATACGCTTGAAAAAGTCGCTCAACTATCCAATATAGGCACCTCGAGCCTGAGAGAATTTGAAAACGACAAAAGGGAACCGAAGTTCTCGCAGCTCGCAAAACTGGCAGAGGTTTACAAAAAGAGAGTCGAATTTTTCCTCAGCGATGACAAAATTATTGAACCTGTGATGCTATGGCGAAAAGAACCGGATACAATTGAAGAAAAGAAGGAAATACAGGCTGAGTTCGAACAGCTGTGTGAGCAATATCACAGCCTTGAAATTGTAACAGGTCAAAAAGAACAAAGAAAACTGCCTGCTCCGGATGTTGAGAATTCAAAAGAATTCGACTTCGCACACGCTGAGGCTTTTGCTCGAAAGGTGCAGAATCAATTTTGCCTCGGAGACATACCAAGCACATCATTGAAAAGAATCCTTGAAGAAAAATATTTCGTGAAAATATTTCATCTCGAATTCTCCGGAAGTGCGATATCATCATATTCGCCGGTATATGGTTATGCCGTTCTTCTAAATTCAGGCGAAGCGACAAAACAATGGCGCAGAAATTACGATCTTGCCCACGAATTATTTCACCTTTGCACAATGCATATCTTCAAGTCAGAGCGGCCTAAAGATGATTTGCCTGCAGAAAACGAGGATAAATTTGCAAATGCTTTTGCTAGCACTCTTCTTATGCCGGATGGTGCCATAAGAGAGAGAATAGATGTTCTTAAAAACACAAACGGGCAAATTGGAATCGACCAATTGGGTGATATTTCTCGCGAATTTGACGTATCTATCGAAGCATTGATATACAGGATTGCAAATTTATACAGGATTCCAAAAGAAGTTACACAAAAGAATATTGAAAACTCAAAAAAGATACTCTTGCAACAAACAAGAGAATCTGAAAAGCCCGGTAAATATCCTGAAAGATATCAAAGCTTGGCAATAAGAGCTCTAAACGAGGGAAAACTATCTCTTTTACAATTTGCAAAATATATGGATTTAAGTTATAAGAAAGCAGAGGAATTTTTGTTCGAAGATGAGGATTTCACGGATGAAAAAATTTCAATTCCTGCTGCTTGACGCTGGGCCTATTATAAAATTATTTGAACTTGGTATCTGGGATAAATTTATAGAGCTTTGCGATGTAACAATTTCAAAGACTGTAGTTCAACAGGAGTGTCTTTATTACGAAGAAGATGGTGCAAGATATGATATAGATTTTCCATTTGAGCAATCCGCACAA
>JBFZBH010000080.1:0-6077 GCA_041308525.1 Phycisphaerae bacterium
CCCGCTCGAAGCGCCGAGCTTAGCTGATTTGTAAATGAAAGGATTTCCTTGCTGCTTATGTGGCGTATATTTGTTTTAGGGGGCATTTCGTCAGCAAGACGAAAACTCGCCGGTGCCTGCAGTATAGCTCCCTGCATCTTCTGTCCAAGCTCTATGACAAATTCTCCTCGCGCTGTCAGAACGGCTACCGCTTCTTTGCGGTCCGGTGCCTCAATTTGCCCTGAAGAATGAATCCCGTCTTTGGTCACCGATTTATAAAAAAACTGTCCCATATCATTCGTCCTCGACGTCCGATTGAATCACTCGCAGCACTTCCTCTGCTGTTGTCTGACCTGCAAGAACTTTGTTGATTCCATCCTCTCTCATTACTATATGTTCAGGACCTGCCATCTTTATTATCTGGTCTGATGTGGGCTTTTGTGCAATAAGCTGCCGAAGATCTTCTGTAATCCTCAGCAGCTCGAATATTCCTGTCCTTCCTTTCATTCCTGTCTGCAGGCAGTCATTACACCCTTCACCGCGATAAAATTTCGTCCCCGGCTTGGAAAGAAGTCGGTTGTCTAAACTTCGTAATGTTGCTTCTTTCGGAACATACGGCTTTTTGCACAACGGGCATATCCTTCTTACAAGACGCTGGGCAAGTATTGCCTCGATGCTGCTTGCAAGCAAAAATGGTTCAACACCCATATCAAGTAATCGCGTCACTGCTCCGGGTGCGTCATTCGTATGAAGTGTTGAAAATACAAGGTGGCCTGTAAGAGATGCCCGCATTGCTATATCAGCAGTTTCCCTGTCTCTAATCTCACCGACCATAACGATGTCAGGGTCGTGACGCAGAATATGCCGAAGACCTGTGGCAAATGTTAAACCGCGTTTTGGATTGACCGGTATCTGGATAACTCCGTCGAGCTGGTATTCTACAGGATCTTCTATTGTGATTATCTTAAGCTCCGGTGTGTATATCTTCTTGATGGCGGCATAAAGCGTTGTTGTTTTGCCGCTGCCTGTTGGTCCTGTAACAAGTATTATACCGTGTGCCTTGCGAAGGTCTTGGACCAGACCCTTAAGACAGTGTGAGTCCATCCCGAGGTCCGTCAGTTCTATTAGTGAAACTGAACGGTCGAGAATTCTCAGGGAAACCGATTCGCCGAAATTTGTCGGGACTGTTGAGACACGGATGTCAATTTTGCCGTTACCGCCTTTGAATTCGATGTGGCCGTCCTGGGGTACGTATCGCTCGGCTATGTTCATACCCGCCATTATCTTCAGTCGGGATACTATCGGGGCGTGAAGGCGGCGGGCGGATGGTGATTTCTCAATCAACAGGCCATCGACGCGGTATTTTATCTTTACCTGATGCTCGAACGGCTCGATGTGGATGTCGCTGGCTCGGGATTCTATCGCTTCCAAAATTATAAGGTTCACAAGGTTCACAAGGGAGGGCTGGCGGGCAAGCTCGTTTAACCGGGCTGCCGTGTATTCGCCATTGACATCCGTAACCGTCCGGGCCTCAAGCGGGGCAAGGTCGTCGAGCATGCGGGCGACGTTGCTGCCGTAAAACTTGGCAATCGCTCGAGCGAGGTCGTCAGGGCGGGCGTAAAGGCGATTGACGGGACTGCCTGTGATGAGACGTAAATTGTCGAGGGCTGAGGCGTTGAAGGGATCGCTCATCGCGACTGTGAGGCGGCCGTTGGTCTGTGACAGCGGCATCAGATTGTAGCGGCTGACGATGTCGGCGGGGACCTGCGAAAGAACGGTCGGGGAAATGGCGATGTCCGTAAGGTCGATAAACTCTATGCCTGACTGCTCGCAAAGGACCTCGGTGAGCTGCTCGGACGTAATATAGCCCAATTCAAGCAGGATTTCGCCGACCGGGCGATGGTCGGACTGCTGGCGGGTCAGTGCGTCTTGAAGACCAGCCAGGCCTAAATAAGACTTTTCACACAATAATGTGCCTAATTTTTTAACTTCCGGCAATCTTGTGACCTCCCATTTGATTGGTAAAGGTTCCAAATCTTAGAGGACCTCATTTAATCATAATTATATATAAATCAACGAGTTATGTCAAGTAAAAAACATATTATATACGGTCCGAAAATAAGGTTCGCTTATAAAGCCCGTCCGTTTATAACTTTAGACGCTCAAGTTCCGATATTTATTACAAAAAAAATCGATGGTGCGATAAAATTGATTCTATGAGGAATTAACGCAACAAGCCCTTATAGTTAATATAAAACGGATATATGCTTTTTTTGCATCAACAACGGGAGTATCATCTCGAAATTTTTTCCTTGTAAAAAGATTTTTTGAGGCTGGCTTGAATTTTCACTAACTTAAAGAGATTTCCATCAGAAAATCGACTGTCCCTGGTGCGAGTCGAACGCACAACCTTTGGCTCCGGAGGCCAACACTCTATCCATTGAGCTACAGGGACGAAATTTTTGATAACTTACTATATTATAAGTGCTTGCCCGGAACTTTTACAACTCATTATTTCCAAAATGTGCAGCCAATTTGACATTGGGTGTCAATATTACGTCAGTGTCTTTTAGTAAATTGTCAATTGAAGGGTATGCCTTTACCCTTTGTGCTTTAAGACACTCAAGCCAGTTGCTGCAAAATCCTCCAGGCGAAACATCTTCTGCTTTTTTTACGGTATTGTACCGGAATTAATCAAATCTTGCTGTGAGGTTGAATGTTGCTTTAAAAGAGAACTTCTTGAAAGCCTGGGATAAATTTTGTAAGATGTTTGTTGTTTTACATTTATGGCTGTATTCTGTAAGTTATTAAATTTGAAGTGCCGTATAGTTGAACAAAAAACCTTTTTTCAAACCTGTTTATGGGAGTTGTTAAATGAAAAATATATCTTTAACAAATATTGGGGCATGTATTATCATCGCGATTTTGCTGGCCTGTACTAATTTTATCAGTGCTCAAACCGATGGAGGAGACCAGTTCCTCGACGGCATAGGAGAGACATCTATGATTGCCCGTTATATTTTTAACGGCAATGGAAATGACTGGTCCAGAAATAACTATCACGCAACAAAACATGGAACCGAGGCCTCTTATGTTGAAGATAGTTTGTTTGGAAAAGTATTGTCACTTCCGGGTGGAAGAAACGGCAACTATGTTCAGATACCCGGACAAGCCCTTATAGGTGAAGATACCATCAGCATCACAAGCTGGGTTAATGTCGGAACTGCTTCGCGTATGCCGAGATTCTTCGATTTTGGACAGAATGCAAACTCGAATTTTTACTGCAGCCTGACCGGCAGAAACGCATCTGAGGATTTTCGTTTTCGCATCACCACCAGTGGAATAGAGGCTGAGCAGGGACCCCTGGCGCCGTCTGTTCCCTACAACAAGTGGATTCATATTGCCGTTGTGCTTGATACTGCAAATAAAACTATGAGCAGTTATCTTGATGGTGTCAGGGCAGGTTCTGTAAAAGATGTCACCTTGTCGCTCGAGCAGGTGCTTAACCAGGAAAATGCAGCAGCAAATCTGCTGTATATTGGTAAGAGCCAGTTTGGCGGCTCTGACATAAATGCCAAAATTCACGACTTCCGAATTTACAGGATTGCTCTTTCTGAAAAGCAGATCAAAACAATTCGTAATAACTCGCTGTCTGATGAAATGCGAGTAAATTCAGACCTTGAATCCATTGATCTGGGCGTCTTGACCGATCGCATCACTGATATCAAACTTCCGGGCGAAGGTCTGTCCGGTTCTGCTATACTATGGGATTCGAATCAGCCTCGATTCATTTCGAAAACGGGCGTAGTAACTCGTCCGCCGAGCACTTATGCCAGAACGCATACTGAAGTGGCACTTACCGCTGAGGCCGTTCTTAATAAAATAAGCAGGAAAAGAAGTTTCGTTGTAACAGTGCCTCGAATGCCGGCCGACAAAGAAGTGGTCAGTTCAGATAAAGAATCGCTTGACCTCGGTAACATTTCTACCCTGACAGCGGATATTAACCTGCCCGGCAGGGGCCTTATCGGTGCTTCTATAAGCTGGACATCTGATAACGTGAAAGTCCTATCTGCCTCGGGTAAAATTACAAGGCCTTCTCCGGGTGATGCGGATGTTAAAGTAAAACTGACAGCAACACTCAGCTACGGTAGTGTCACTGATACCAAAATATTTCAGGCCACTGTTCTTGCCATGCCGACAGATAGGCAAATCGTAGATTCCGACATTGCCAGAATTCAGTTGCCTGACCTCAATGATGTAACTGGCAACATTGAATTGCCGGCTAAGAGCGCATCCGGTCTGAGCGAAATTTCCTGGTCTTCAAGCAGTGAATCCGTCATCTCGAAATCCGGCATCGTAAAGCGGCCGATGTATGAGGATGGTTCTAAAAAAGTTGACTTGACTGTTACTGTTACAAAAGGAAGCACATCAGCATCCAGGAAATTTACCGCAGTAGTTCGACGACTGCCAAATACACCAATATTGATTGGTGTGCCTGATATAACTGCTGAGACGATTGTCGGTCAATTGCCCCATTTGCCTTTCGACATTCCCGGCAAATATCGTGATGATGCGAAAGGTCCTCTTGTCCGGGTAAACTGGCCTTCTCCGACTGACAACAGCCAGGTTGTAAAAGTCGGAACTTATACAGTTACTGGTGTCGTGGCCAGCACGGATTTCAAGCCGAAGGCGGTGGTAACTATCAAGCCGCTTCCATCGGATGAAGAAACGAGCGCAATTCCCCAAATCAGTGTTGAGCCGTTTCCTCTTGGCGATGTCGTTCTTAACAAAGATGAACAAGGCCGCGAAACGCAATTTATCAAGAACCGCGACAAATTCATCAAAGCTCTGGCCAATACAAATCCTGACAGTTTCCTTTATAATTTCCGCAACACATTTGGCCAGCAGCAGCCCGAAGGCGTAAGGCCTTTAGGCGGCTGGGACAGCCAGACAACTCGTTTGCGCGGACATGCCAGTGGTCATTATCTTTCTGCTATAGCCCAGGCCTATGCCGGCACCACATACGATAAAGAGCTTCAGGCGAATTTCAGGCAGAAGATGAATTATATGATTGATACGCTTTATGAACTTTCCCAAAAATCCGGCAAACCGCAAAAGGAAGGTGGGGGATTTAATGATGACCCTGTTGCTGTACCGCCCGGCCCTGGAAAGAATAGCTACGATTCCGACTTTAGTACCGCAGGCATCCGGACTGATTATTGGAATTGGGGAAAAGGCTTTATCAGCGCATATCCGCCTGACCAGTTCATAATGCTCGAAAAGGGTGCTACTTACGGCAGCAGAAACAATCAAATCTGGGCCCCGTACTACACTCTTCATAAAATTCTGGCTGGTTTGCTCGACTGCTACGAAGTCGGCGGAAATGAAAAGGCACTCGAAATCGCAAAAGGTATGGGCCTGTGGGTTTACCAGCGATTGAAAGTCGTACCAACTGAAACACGAATAAGTATGTGGAATCGTTACATAGCCGGTGAGTACGGCGGTATGAACGAAGTTATGGCGCGTCTTTATAGAATTACCAGTGATAAAAGATATCTCGAATGTGCTCAATTGTTCGACAATATCAGCTTCTTCTTTGGCGATGCTGAACATACCCACGGCCTTTCCAAAAATGTTGACACCATACGCGGCAAGCACGCCAATCAGCACATCCCGCAGATAAAAGGCGCGGTGGAAACCTACAAAGGCACAAAAGATATTCAATATTATCACATTGCAGAGAACTTCTGGAATATGTGCAGGCACTGCTATATGTATAGCATAGGCGGCGTTGCCGGAGCCAGAAATCCAAACAATGCTGAGTGTTTCACCGCCCAGCCCAATACACTTTTCACTAACGGTTTTAACAGCGGCGGACAAAATGAGAGTTGCGCCACCTATAATCTGCTGAAGTTGAGCCGCGAACTGTTTATGTTTGACCAGGATGGAAGATACATGGATTACTATGAGCAGGCTCTCTACAATCATATTCTGGCTTCTGTCGCAGAAAATGACCCCGGAAACACTTACCATGTTCCGCTCAATCCCGGCACTATAAAACGTTTCAGCAACGGAAATATGACAGGTTTTACCTGCTG
>JBFZBH010000081.1:0-6035 GCA_041308525.1 Phycisphaerae bacterium
GAATTGCTGTCGGGGCGGACGGTTTCGAACTGCTGCTGAAGGGAAATAGTGACCTGTTCGGTTTTGATAATGTCAGCAGAGAAGGCAGCAGCGGTGAGGATAAATATGCAGATTGAAAAAGAAATTGCAGTTATTCTTTTATGCATAATTTTCAGCACCTGAAAAAAATTTCCGACAGAAAATTATTATCCTAAAATACTGAACCGATAAAAAATCAGTTAATGGTTTTGGGTCCGTCGTTTTTCGGAGCGGAAGGCGGCCATTTAGTATTCTTATTTTTTTCCGCAGCAAGCAGGTCGGCGACAGTCGGCTTATCAAGGGTTGCGCCTTCGAGGATGAGCTTGACATCGGCTGCATCGAGAGTCTCGTATTTAAGCAGTGCCTTTGCAATTCTCTCGACCTTGTCTTTGTTATCTTCTATGACTTTTTTGGCATCGTTATAGGCCTGACGCAGGACTTCGCGGATTTCCTGGTCGATTTGCTGGGCGGTGTTGTCGGAGTAATCTTTTTCGCCGGGCATCAGGTAAACGGTATCGCCAATGACAGTTTCGGGCCCGTAATAAACAAGGCCGAGCTTTTCACTCATACCCCAGGTAAGAATCATCATCTTAGCAATCTCAGTAGCGCGTAGGATATCAGACTGCGCGCCGCTGGAAATATCGTTGCAGAAAATCTCTTCTGAAATTCTGCCTGCAAAGCAGACCTGCAGAAGGGCCATACAATATTTTTTTGTAAATATTGTCCTGTCGCGTTCTGGGAGGGCGAAGGTTGCACCGCCCATAGGGCCGCGGGGAATGATGCTGACTTTATGGAGCGGGTCGGCGTCTTTCAGGAGCGACTGGACGAGGGCATGGCCTGCCTCGTGGTAGGCTGTGACCTCTTTTTCCTTCTGGTCGATTGCGCGGCTTTTTTTTGCCTTGCCCCAGCGGACCTTGTCGCGGGCTTCTTCCAAATCGTTCATTTCGACATATTCTTTTTCGGCCATAGTGGCGATGAGGGCGGCTTCGTTGATAATTGCAGCGAGGTCAGCGCCGCTAAACATCGGAGTTCCCCGAGCGAGTTTCTCGAAATCTACATCTGGGCCGAGCTTGATTTTCTTTGCGTGGACCTTGAGAATTTCAAACCTTCCCTTCAGATCGGGCAGCGGGACAACAACTTGCCTGTCGAACCTTCCCGGACGGGTGAGTGCTGTATCGAGGATATCGGACCTGTTTGTGGCTGCGATTACTATGACCTCGTCATTTGTATCGAAGCCGTCCATTTCGACGAGGATTGCGTTAAGGGTCTGTTCTCTTTCGTCGTGGCCGCCGACATAACCTGTGCCGCGTTTTCTTCCTATGGCATCGACCTCGTCGAGAAATATGATGCAGGGTGCGTTGTCTTTGGCCTGCCTGAACAAATCACGGACTCTTGACGCTCCCACGCCGACGAACATCTCGACAAAATCGCTGCCCGAGATGCTGAAGAAGGGCACATCTGCCTGTCCGGCTATTGCTTTTGCAAGAAGGGTCTTGCCGCAGCCGGGAGGGCCTATCAAGAGGACGCCGCGCGGGATTCTTCCGCCGAGGCGCTGAAATTTTTTGGGGTTCTTTAAAAATTCTATAATCTCCGCAACCTCTTCCTTGGCTTCATCAATACCGGCAACATCATCGAAGGTGACATTGACTTTATCTTTCCGATGGAGGCGGTGGCGGCTTCTGCCGAAGGACATCAGCATTCCGCCTGCGCCGCTTCGCATGTTTCTTGCGAAGAGAAAGTAGAAGGCGCCGATAAAAATGAGTGCCATAAGAAGCAGACTTATAATATTCATCAGCCAGGTCCGCGGAGGCTCGTAAGAAACTTCTACCTTGTTTTTGGTCAACATTTCGTCAAGCTGTTTACCCTGGACTTCCGGATTATAGTAAACCACAAACGTGGATTTTGCCTTTTCACCCATTTTGGAGACAGCTTCGTCGGTGAATTTACCGACGAGCTCCAGGTCCTTTAAGACGACACTTTCGACCTGTCCATTCTCGACATAGGAGATAAACTGGTCGTACCTGATTTCATTGAGGCCGACCAGCTGTTTGCCCATCATCATTACGGTAATGATGAGTGCAGCGATAAACAGCCAGCTAAAGGGGCTGCCTTTGTATGAAGTGAAAGATGGTTTTCTCGGTCCCCGCTGTTCGGGCGGGAATTCGTTAAATCTTCTGTCTTCGTCGTTCATTTTCTGCTTTCTTTTTATATCAGCCGTTTTCGGCTGAAAAATTTACCCGTTTGTTCTGAAATTTCGTTTATTTAAAAGCTTAGAAACTTTAGTTTCCGGATTAGATAAGGGCAAAGACCTTTTACCATTTTTTTTCCATCATTTCTACGATTCTCTGGGCGAGTTTGTTTGCTGCAAGGCTGGCTGCGTAGTCAAATCCCTGATTTTGCCATTCCGAAAAAGAGGCGGATGCTGTAACAGGCACATTATCCATAAGAAGCTCGCCTGTTTTAAGATTTTGCCATTTGACCAGAGCCACAAGGCGGACCTCTTTTTCGATAGCCCTGCCGGTTTCCCTGTCGAGCGTCAGGACGGACGAATCTGCGTTCGTTAATTTTCCGCTGATGACGGTGTCTGCACGGTCTCTGCTCGAGATTATCTTGTAGGGAGTCTGGGTCTCGATTCGTTTTGCAATGGCATCCGAGAGTTCATATTCGATGCCTCTTCGGAAGCTGTCGTTCTCGAACATCTGCAGGCAGACGCTTTCAATATCCTGCGGATAAAGAGACTGGTTGGAATAACCGCCGCAGCCGGCAAGGGCAAGAGAAAATATAATGCAGGCAAGGGTGATTAAGAGCTTTGCGAAAAAGTTATTTTCCGAATTTAGGAAGCTTTGCTTTTTCATTGTTTCACCTCAGATTCCGCCTGACTTTGAGCTTTCATAGCAGCATCGGCCATTTTTGCTGCTGTGGTTTGCGGCCAGCTTTCGAGGACTGATTTATAATAGAGTTCAGCAGGCTTGGGCTGCAGGGCAGATTTCGAGCTTTCTGTTCTTTGATAGTATTGGCCGATTTGAAATTTTTTATAGGCAAGCTGCTCTTTTATTAACTCCAGCCGTTTATCGATATTTATGGCAGCTGCTTCAGCGGGGTAAAGCTGCTTGAATCTTTCGTAGTAGCCTCTTGCGCTTATCAGGTCTGTATTGTCATAGGCAGGGCCGCGATACGCAGCATGTTTGCACCTTGCCATTGCAAGCAGGGCGTCTTTTGCAACAGGTGCTGTCGGCCACCTGTCGTAAATAATCGCCCACTGCTGATAGGCATCCTCGAACCTCTCTCTTTTTTCGTAACTTTGGGCAATTGAAATCAGTGCTTTTACGGCCCTCGGTTCGTCGCCGAGCCTGTCGGCAATTTTTTCCATAATGTTTGCACCTTCGGCATATCCCTTGATTTGAAATAAACCGAGGACCTTCTTTTTTCTGCCTTCGAGGAAAGCAGTGCCGATTGCAAGCTCTCTATCGATGGCTGCGTTTCGGAAGGGGCTGCGTGCGAACTTGGTGAGAAATATTTCATAAGACCTGTAGGCCTTCTCAAGCGAGCCGTCGCTATAGAGGATTTCGGCTTCCAGAAAAGCATCGAAATCAGGTGATGCAAACTGCGGGTATTTTGATTTAAGCTCCTTTGCGGCCTTTTTGAGTTCGGCAGTCTTTCCCTCATCGCCGAGATTTTTTAAATCAGCCAAAGCGGAGGCAAAATTCTCCTCGCGCTCGAGCGGTTTTAGCTGTCCGCCTTTTTCCAATTGCCAGGTATCGGCACCTGCCGTTTGAGCAAGGAGGAAAACGGCTGCGAGCAGCATTATAATAGGCATCCTTTCAGAAACCATAAGCCCAAGTCCTTAATCGGTCATATCTTACAACTAAAAATACGAAACCGGAAATTAACGCAAGCTATTATACTCATAAAGAGGGGATTTGCAAAGCCCGCAATTTTTTTAAATATGATATTCACTTTTTAAGCCTGAGAAAATCCCACCGCCTTCTGGCTAACTTTGCGGCTGTAAATATTAAATTTAAGGGAAATGTCGAAGGGCAAATCGGGATTCCTTTCCTCTGCATAAAATTGAGTTGCGGTTTCTTGACTTGAAGGCGGTTTTATTATAAAATCCGAAGGTCGGCTTCAGTTAAATATAAAGAGGAATTCGCGGTTATATTTTATAGGAGTACATAAGATGTCAAGGCCATTTCTATACAAGATATGTTTTCCCACTGCGTTAATATGTTGTGCAGTTTTGCTTTCCGGATGCCAGGGGATTTACTATAAAACGATGGAGACCTTCGGAAAGCATAAAAGAGACATACTCGTTGACCGTGTTGAAAACGCCCGCGACGCTCAGGAGAATGCCAAGGAGCAGTTTCAGACCGCTCTCGAGAAATTCAGCTCTGTTGTGAATGTTCCCACCGGCGAGCTTCAGAAGAAATACGACCAGTTGAAATCTGAGCTTGATAAAAGTGAAACGAAAGCCAAAGATGTTTCGAAACGCATAAATGAAGTTGAAGATGTTGCAAAAGCCCTGTTCGATGAGTGGAAGTCGGAGATGGACCAGTACACTAACAAGGACCTTCGCCGCGCCAGCGAACAGAAACTCAAGCAGACTCAGGCCCGATACGACCAGCTTATCGGAGCAATGAAGCAGGCCGAGCGCAAGATTGCGCCGGTGCTATCAGCGTTTCGTGATCAGGTGCTGTTCCTTAAGCACAATCTCAATGCGCAGGCAATTGCTTCGCTGCAGGGCGAGCTTGTTTCAATCGAGTCAAATGTAGCTTCGCTTATAAAGGAAATGGATGCATCCATCGCGGAGGCCAATGCGTTCATAAGTGCAATGGCAGCAGAGTAAAGCTCTGATGCCTGTAAATTTTCAATGACACCCAATATGCCTTTAAATTAAGGAAAAGGCACAGGAGAAATTTATTGGTATGTCTGCTGTTTTTCTTTATGAATATATCTGAATGAGTTTTTTTCTTCACGAATAAATCCCTTTATTAATAAAAGCGAATTAAAATTTTTTTAAGAAACCAATTAAATCTTGCCGGCGTATGTCATTTTAAATTGATGGGCTTTATTCTTATGGGACTTGTCAATCTTTTTACACGAATCTATATTTTAGTGTTGATTTTATCCTGTTAATGATTTATGATATACATTTAATAGAAATTAGTGGTATAGGGGTGGATATTTAGCATATACAGCAGCCGAACGGAATCGGTGGATTATTAGACGCTTTGCTGAAAATAGTTCTTGGCGTGTAACAAGCCTTTTATCGGAATCAGAACTTTATTTTAGGAACAATATTTGCGATTAAGATTTTTATACTTGATGTTATTTTCCGCTATAGTATTTACCTGCGGCTGCCAGGTAGGAGACAGGCCGAGACTTCGGTTCGGATGTTACCCTACATCGACAATCGGGACAACTTTTTTAGACCCAAATAACCTTGGCAAACATTCTTTCGGCAGCACACTTTTCGAAAAAGACGGAATCGTCTACACCTGCAAAGCAGGGCACATAGATATTATTCATGTACGGATAGCAGGAGACTGGACGAGGTATCTGACCGGACAAACCAGAAAATGTCTTATGAGAGACCAGGCAGGATTTTCCTTTAAGTTCCAGCCCGACAATTCGATGTATCACATTTCGTTCGAATACCCGGACAACTGGAACAATCTGACCAAAGAGGAAAAAAGTAAAATTGCAGATGAAGTGTCCATCAGTATGGGTAAATACCTATCATTTACGGCAATAACCTGGCATGAGATTCTGACCTGGTTCGGTTATAAGTGCGTGGGATTTTTCCCGGAGTATCCATCCGCGTTCTCGTGGGAGGACTCTTTTTCAAATCTTTTAGGAACACATATTGCAGAGCATGCCCTCGCAGACAGCAAACATTCTTATGACGAAGCAATAACAATCGCACTTAATGAGGAGCTCAAAGAGCTTGGCGTTCAGCCCAAAAGGACGGCGCGGATGGCTTCGGAAAAGGTGAGGGGCAAATGGTTTGACGGGCAATT
>JBFZBH010000082.1:0-6002 GCA_041308525.1 Phycisphaerae bacterium
CAAAAAATATGTATTTTATCTAATTTTTTCGCGGATTCCACGTGTCGTCACCCAGTATCAAGCTCATCTTCGCGACACGCTGCTCTTAAATCATTTTTGCTTTCTAATCTCCTTACGCATGCTCTTCTTTGAGTAGAATTGTATTTCTTTGCCAGAGTTCCGCCAGCAAAGAAGCAGTATTTATGCAAACAAAGACGAAGATGCCGGCAGATATCATCGCTTCCGGCTCGAGATGAGCCTTGGCAATGACAACACCAAGACCGGCAAGAAGCCAGAGCAGTAATTACTCGCAAATATGCTAAAGCCTAAATTGTAGGAACATCGGCTATCCAAACGTGGTGAGGCTATCTATTTTTCTATTTTATCAAGGCTGTTCTGGTCAGAAATTCGCAAGTCGGTACTGTCAAAATCTCCACCTGGAGGCAGTAAAAGTTTGATTTGGCGGATGTAATCGATTTTGATCACCGGGTCGTGTGCCCGACATTCCAACAGATGACCCCCACAATCCCTTTTACTTGAAATGAAGTGCAGGTGATAACCAGGCACATTCAGAGGAAATATGTAGTCAGGACACTTAAATCCTGCAAGAGTGCCAGAGGTGTCTGTTGTTTCGAAGACAGGCTGATCTTTAACAACTTCTGTCAGTTTCGGGTAGGGCTTCTGCTGGGCAGGTACACTCCGTGTGCGGACGTATTCGAAATGGGCATCAATTCTTATTGCATAAAAAATATTCGTGACAGGCAATCTGCTATCTATCTGTTTTTGCAGTTCGGGAAAACTGTAATTACCTTTGAGCTCGATTTGTTTATCAGAACTGAAACTAGTTACAACTGCAAACGGAGTTAATAAATTTTTCGATACGGGGTAAACACTGCCATTCGATTTGACTTGGTAAACAGTGCCATCCAGCAACACCATTTCCCCATCAAGCTTGTCGAAAGTGCCTATGCCGAAATTACCCATTCTGGTTAGTTCGGCACATCTGAACTGCCCCTGGTAGCACCCGGCCATCAAAGCGTTTATAGTTGAAAACTGGCAGATCTTTTCATTGTCTCTAAAACAACCTGAAGTTAATGTAAACGCCAAAACGACCGCTGTTATTAATTTGGCTTTCATTTTAAACCTTTCAGTTTTTAATCTGTGTTTTTTGTCACTGTTTCTATATCGACAAGGACTAATGTTTAGGCTCGTTCATTTCCGATTCGGATCATTTCTCGCAACAGAACGTCAAAATCATCCCGACGGCTGCGATGATTTGTAATGGCAACAAGCAGGTACTTCCTGTCCGGCCGGGTTGAAGTCTGCAGCCAATTGAAATGTATTCAGCCAAAAGTGTGCAGCAATTCCGCAAAGGACGACCCAGGCAAAGAAATATTTTGTATATAAGGTCAAAATCTTTTTAAACATCTTGTTCCATTCCGCAGTGACAATAAATTTATACCTGATTTATAATTCAAATTGCGCAGAAAAACAACAATTTCCTGGAACTCTTTTAGATGGAACAAGCCCGTAATCCAGAGAAATGATTTATCTAAAGAGCTGACACATTGCTGAACTGCAGATTCGTTTTATTGCGAATTGACCGGCGGCAGAGGCTCTATGGGAACACGGCTGAAGGTAATTTCTGCGACAGGCAGCGAAATTACAGCGTAGCTTCTGTCTTTAACAATATCGCCGGGATTGATAATTCTGACCTGCTCGCCTTCCTCATAAAAAGCCTCGTTCGTAAATCCGCATAAAACAAAGCTGATTCCCGGATATTTTCTTCGCAGCGTCAGGCAGAGCATGTGCATATCATATTCGGATTGTTCGAGCAGTTCGGCCCCGAGGTCAAGCTGGACATAAAACCGGTAGCCGTTGATTTCGACGACAGGCCAGCTGTCTGCAATAAGATGCCAGTTGGCAGGGGCGCTGGGGTTTTTCTGGTCGGGACGCAGGTTATAGTGGACCTCGAAGTCCTTGAACTCTTCGATTCCAATGTCTCTTTCCACGAGGTTGCCGCAGTGAATTATGTGCCTGATATTATGTTTTTTGAATTCAGCAGCCATACTTTTCCAGAATGAGCCATCCAGGTCCGAAATATTAAGACTATCGGAAATTATTCCGACTTTGAGCGGTTCTTTAAGAGGTTTTGTTTTCGGGATTCGGCTGAAAACAATCTCTTCGGTGTCGGTGTTGATAATGGTGAATTCGTAGCCTTCGAAAGAACTTTCGACCGCGCCGGGATTAACAAAATTAATTAAGTGGCTCTGTTTGTAAACCTGGTGATGTGTGTGTCCGGAGAAAAGCCACCTGACGAAATCGTGATCCCGCCTTATTAAATTCATAGTTTTGATAAGGTCGGCTTCTGAGCCGGCCAGAAACTCGAACGACCTTTTGTGGCCTACGTAAATTACGATGTTGCAGAAATTCACAACCCGTTTTCCCGGCTTGGTGTATATCCAGCCTTTCGGAGGCTTTGTAAACTCAGGCTTGTCAACCTGGCTTTCCACCAAAGCACAGATTACAGGCAGATTGTCGAAAAGTTCCGGTCTTATGTGTTTTGGCTCGATGTCACCGGCGTGGATAATTGCCTGGACCCCGCGTTTTCTAAATTCCGCCATAATATGCGGAATCGCATTCATTTTATCTTCGTGAGTATCAGAAATGACACCCCAAATCATATTTCAATCCTTTCAAATAAGTGATCTGGTTTGGGAGATTCATTTAACAGTTCGGATAGGAATTGTTTTCGCAAATCCGGACTGATTAAACAAGTCCCAAACAATTATCTGCCGAAGAGATTATAATACACTGATTCATAATTGCAAGATTCCAATTAACGCGCAGCTACTTTGATCGTCCATGCAATGCAAGTAGATCGCAAAATATTTTATGCAAACGACTCTAAAAAAATCATAAAATCGGCAAATATTTTATTTGTCTGTCCGGAATGGGGAAGCGGGCAGGCCTTCCTTGTTGGAGAGGTTCGGCATCGATTCCTCGTTCCATCCGAAACGCACAGCGACAGGCTCTTTTACGTTTTCGCTGGAGACAACGACGCAGCCATCATCGATTGCAGCGGTTGCGGGGACAAAGTTTTTATCAGCTCCGGCTATTTCGAAACAGCAGGGAGGCTTATCGTCACGGGAGATTAGTCCGCCGCCGACATAGTCGAATTTAATGCGGATTTTGCCATCCTCTACAGACATAGATTTATAAAGCGGACCTGAATAGACGATGCCAGTCTTTCCATAAGTTTTAGCAAGAGCCCACAGGGCGAGCCTTTTGCCCACATCCTGTTTGTTTTTGGGGTGAATGTCTCTAACATTATCTACAAGGTCAACGGTGACAGCCATTCCGGTATTGGGAATCGAGAGTGTTGCAGTTTGTGCCTCCCAGATGCGCGGAAGCCGCTGTTTATCGCCGCCGTAAGTGAAGGGTGCAAGCTGGACGAAATAAAATGGGAAATCGCCCTGGCCCCAGAGTTTGCGCCAGCCGCTGATTAAAGCCTTCATTTTTTCCATATAGAGCATGCCATCGTCAAGGTTTGCCTCACCCTGATACCAGAGGGCGCCGCGGATTGCGAATGGTATGATGGGGTAAATCATCGCGTTGTACATACTTGTCGGCTCAGAGTAACCGTCAAGGGGATGCCTTGGAAAATCCGGATCCATTGGGAGGTCTTTACCTTCTGCGAGCGCATCCTTTGCAGCGGGAATCCAGGACTGTAGCTGTTCGATATATTTTTCAACAGCCTTTCTGTAATCGGCGTTAGCCACAGTGATGCGCTCGGAGATATTTTTCACAGCTTCTACAGACATAAAGCCTTCAGGGGATGTCCAGGGTTCTATTCGCGAGCCGCCCCATGAACTGTTAACAAGACCGATAGGGACATTCAGCTCTTTCTGGAGATGCCGGGCGAAAAAGTAGCCGACAGCAGTGAAAGAACCGGCTGTCTGAGGCGAGCAGGAAACCCAGGTGCCCTCGACATCCTGACGCGGCCTGCCGGAAGTTTTATTAGGAATGTCGAACTGTCGAATTTGGGGATAATTAGCCTCTTCAATTTCCTTCCTGGCATTCATTGCGCCTCCGACGGTCCATTCCATATTGGATTGGCCCGAGCACAGCCAGACCTCGCCGATGAGGATGTTGTTAATTGTAATGGAATTTTTGCCGGCAACAGTCATTGTGAAGGGGCCGCCGGCCTTTTGTGATGGAAGACGTGTCATCCACTTGCCCTCTTTATTGGCTGTGGTTTTTATAGAAGAATTGTTAAGCTGTATTGTAACCTGTTCAGCGGGTTCGGCCCATCCCCAGACGGGAATTTCCTTGTTCTGCTGGAGAACCATATTGCCGCTGAAGATGCGAGGGAGCTTTACATCAGCGAATAAGGGGGCTGCAATCAATAGCAGGGTGACTAATGACAGGACGATTGTTGGGAAATTTGCTCTTTTCTGCGAGGACATTCTGAGGTTCCTTTCAAAAATGTTTGGATTTGTTATTAAGGTGTCACTGTATGTGTTTTTAATTATCTGGATTTTCACCGCGGCAAAGCCTTTCAATATCCTGCGCAACAAGTTCTCTAATGAGCCGGTCTTCCTCTGAGAGGGGTACAGCAACCTGCTTATCGAGAGGCGGCTGCTGGATTGGACCTGATTGCTGCGGCTGCTGGAATTTCTGTGTCGGAGACTTTCTTTTTATCGATATGGTTTTTCTTTGTTCGGCCATAATATCATCAGCGAGGTCAAATTTCGGTATATCGGGGCTGGAATTTGTTTGCGGCCGCTGATTGTTTGCTCTTGGTTTTTTTGTGAAAGGCGGAATAATATCTTCAGAGCGAAGAACATCGTCATCTGGTGTGCCTGATGTTATGTTGTTATTTGAGTTATCCGAATCAACCATCAGTAATGGCCTTTCGCATTTTTACGGCATCATAAAGGAATTATCGGAAAAAATCAAGAAAATTTTCAAAGACTTGAGCACTCTCAGCCGGGGCCTAAATAGACAATGGTGAAATCCTGCAGACTGAGGCGTTTAACAAGATTAAGGATTTCATCTTTTGTGACTGCCTTGATTGAATCGATGTCGTCGCTGATAGTGCGGTACTGATTGAGATAAGTCCAGTTGAGGCCGAGGTCGATGAGCCTGCCCATCGGCAGCTCATTTTTTATCACAAGGGCACTGAGGGTTTTATTCTTTGCTTTTACAAGCTCGTCCTCAGTGATGCCCTTTTCGCTGACATCTCTGAAGATATTGTTGACGACATCCATAACCTTGCTGCTGTTTTCCGGGCTGCATTGTATATAGGTCTGAAATATGCCGGTGCCGTCCATCGCTCCGAAATGCATCGTTGCGATTTCAGCGAGCGCCTTATCAACAATCTCCCAGAAAAATCGTGAGCCTGTGCTGTCGCCGATTATCGAACATAGCAGGTGAGCTGCGAAACGGCTGTTGTCCTGCGCGGGGACAGCCTTGGTCATCAGGCAGATGTGCTGGCGGGCGAGCCTGGATTTTTTAAGAAATTTTTTCTTTTTTGCGCCGGGATAGTCAGATGTATCTCTCGATGTTTCTTTTTTCTGCCAGGCCGAACAGGATTGCACAGCAAGCTGACATATTTTGTCCCACTCGAAATTACCTGCGACAGCAAGCATCCTGTTATTTGGTGCATATCGTTCTGAAAAGTAAGCTCTCATTTGGCCGGCTGAAAGATTTTCGATGCTTTTGACGCTGCCGAGGACGCTGTTGCCGCAGGGGTGTTTTCCGAAATAGAGGTTTCTGCAGGTTTCAGTGACGACAAAGTCGGGCTGGTCTTTATACATTGCGATTTCTTCCTTGATGACATTTTTTTCGATGTCGAAATCGTCATCCCTGAGAGCCGGATTCATCAGTTCGATCCAGAGACTTGTTATATCCAGAAGGTATTCCGGCAGTATGGCTGCATAGAAGACTGTAATTTCCTCGCTGGTGAAGGCGTTAAATTGTGCGCCTGTTTTGTCGAAGGCCTCGTTGACCTGTATGGT
>JBFZBH010000083.1:0-6001 GCA_041308525.1 Phycisphaerae bacterium
CTTCTCCCTCAGCAGCAAGGATTTTTGCCTGCCTTATGCCCTCGGCCTTCTTTATCTCCGCTCTTTTCTGGCCATCGGCCTCTCTTTCCATCGCATTGGCGAAATCGAGCGCCGCTACTTTCTCGTTTTCCGCCTTGACCACCTTGTTCATCGTTTCCTGAACGTCCTTGGGCGGGTCAATTTCCTTTAGCTCAGTGCGGACAATCTCCATTCCCCAGTTTTTCGTTTCTTTCGAAAGGGTGGCAAGAAGCTCGCCGTTTATTTTGTCTCTCTCGCTGTTGGCGGATTTTAAGGTGAGTGTCCCAATGATATTTCTCAGAGTTGTTCTTGCGAGGTTTACAATCTGCCAGCGGTAATCGTAAACGTTATATTGTGAGCATTTGACGCTCTCCTCGTCTGCCTTGACCTTGAAATAAACCTGTGCATCGACGCGTGCGTTGAGGTTATCGTTGGTGATGATTTCCTGCGGCTGAGCATCCACCATTTGTTCGGTAATATTTACGCGAACCATTCTCTCTACGATCGGTATAATCTCGTGAAATCCCGGATTAGCGAACCGGTTATATTTTCCGAGCCGTTCGATAAGTCCCCTGTTCGTCGGGCGGACGATACGAATCCCCGATAAAAATAGGACAATCACGACTGCAACTACAGGCATCCACCATTGCATAATTTATCTCCTTAAAATATTGAGTTTATACTTTTCCTTATATTTCCGTTTCGATAAAGCCTGTTTATCGTTCAAATTTAAGGATTGGCTGCCGACTCAATTGAACTATACCTCTTACCTCATTAAAATGTATTTTATTCATTTCCCCTGTAACAGCAAGAATTAATTTATCGGTTTAAGTCCGGATCATCCATTCCTGTAAATAGAGCCGGACATTTACTTCGTGCAAAATCAAGATTGAACATTATGGTGCTTCCCTTGCCAAGGAAGATAGCAATTTGTACGAAAGCTGATACTAAAAGGCCCCGATATGCATCGGGGCCTTAGTTGGAGAATTTATTTTTTATTCGGGTCCGCGGACTGCTGGAGCTGTTTTGAATAGAATCCGCGGCAGATAATTTCAACCTGGCCTGCCTCCTTTGTTTTCACAACGAGGGTATCCATAAATATCTTCAAAGCAGTATTAGTAATTTCCGGAGGCATAACCTCAATTGTCATTTCATAGCGGCCTTTGCCCTGTTTCGTTATGTTTGTTGCCTTAAAATAGCCTTTTGGGGCAGCGGCGGATACAATCTCGAAGTCCTCATCGTAATTGCTCATTATCCATATCTTGTCGCGCTTGTCGGCCTTTTTGGGTTCCAGGTTGAAAAACAGGACCATTGCCGGCTCGGCCTTTATCAGCGGCGGAGCGTTGTAAATCATTGTAATCACCTTGCAGTCTGGATGCGTTAGGCTTATGCGCACCTCACCCCTAAGGGCCTGTTTTATTTTTTCCACATCCACAATCGGCTTGATAACAAACTCTGTCGCTGTTTTAGCCGGGTCAACCTTTGCTGTTATACCGCGGGGAATTGAATTGATATCTGTTATCGCAAAGGCTTGTCCGTCGATGCTCTTGAGTGTAATATCGGGGCAGCCGCCGTTTTCTTTCCTCAAAGACAAAGCAAGGTTTTGAGGCTGATATTCAACTTTCCTGATAACGTTGGCTTTGATTGTCAGTGTGATTTTCGGATTGTAAGCGTCATTGCTGCTGACAAAAATCTGTTTGGAAGCAGGGCTTATTACAGAGCTTGAAGTAAAAGTAACCTTCAGAGCCCCGCTTTCACCCGGCTGGTACTGCTTCTTTTTGAGTTCAGGAACAGTGCAGCCGCAGGTGGTTTGAGTAGTTCCGATTTCGAGCATGCCGTCACCGGTGTTTGAAAACTGGAATTCATAAGAATGTGAAGACAGCGGCGGGATGTTGCCGAAATCGTGGGTTGTTTTTTCGAATGTGAGGCGAGGTCCGGTCCCCTTGGGTGCCGTAACCTTCGCGGTTGTGTTAGGATCATTTGGCTCTGATGAAGAGGCCAGCGAAACTAAACAAAGCATTATTAAAGCTGTTATTAAAGCACGACATACATATTTCATAATTTGCACTCCTGTCATATTAAAGTTCGTCAAATTTATAGCTATTAGTTTATCAAAAAACATCGCTCTGGACAAGAGAATTTTACCGTCAAAATCGTTAAAGGATCCATTGTAACAGGTACGATAACTGCGTTTTTGATGTATTGCGGCGGGATTATTTGCATCAATGCCGTTTTTTACCCGAAGAAAGACCTTAGCCATAATTCCAGGTTCAGGCACTTCCAGATGGTTCGCTCGTGGTTTTTCCTGCCTTCCGTATGTTCGTAGAACTTATCGAGCAGTTTTTCCCACTTCCAGTACGGTCTGTTTTTAAAGCTCTCCGAATAAAAAATGTCCCTGCAAAATTCGGCAACCTTTGGCTCCTTGAGCAGCTCTTTAGCGGGGGCTGCAAAACCAATTTTATCCTTCCTGTTATATATGAGCGGAGGAAGGATATCTTTGACGGCTTCTTTATATGTTGCCTTTGTCCTCCCGTCCTTCAATTTTGCTTCAGGCTCCTGCGACAAAGCAGTCTCGACAAGGTGGACATCCAGGAATGGGACTCTGCTTTCGATGCTCCATCTCATCGAATTTTTGTCCTCCCAGAACAAAAGGTGTGGGATGGCGGTTGAAAACAGAGTGAGTTTCAGTGCCTCTGCAAGAGAAATTCTATCCCAGCGCGGGTCGAATTCGTTGCCGCAAAGTTCTTTGAGAAGGTCGTGATTGACCCAGTTATTCAGAACATTTTTCCAGACAAGTCTCTGAATCACCTTAGGGAGGGTCATAAAACCAAACATCCCTATGGGGAAAAAGTTTTTGAAATTGCGGACATAGTAGTACCATTCCCGCATAAGCTTCAAAAGATGCAGCTGTTTAAATAAACCCCAGTAGCGGTAGCTGAAGTAATAAACGTAACCGGCGAAAATTTCGTCGCCGCCCTGCCCGTCGAGAAGGACTTTTGCGCCCTGCTGGTGCGCAAGCTTCATTACCCGGTATTGTGCATAAGGGCTCATACTAAGAACGGGCTCTTCCAGTGACGTTACGAAATCGCCGACCTCGCTTAGAAAATCATCTGCCGACAATTGTGTAAAAAACTGCTTTGTGTTCGTATTGCGGCCAACCTCGAGGATGTATTTGGTCTCATCGATGGGCGTGTTCGGGGCCTGGAAAGAAAATGTGAAAAAAGGATATTCGAGAAAACGGTTCAGCACGCAGACAATTGAGGATGAATCCAGACCGCCTGATAAACAGGAACCTATCGGCACATCTGCGACGGTTTGGGAGCGGACGCTCTCAATAAACGCTTCTTTGACTGCTTCGCTGCTGGTGTTCTCGCGGATTTTGGGCGAATACCATTTGGTGATTTTGCAAGTGTTTGTATTCAGATCCCAAATCAAATAGCAGCCGGGTTCAAGCGAGTAAATGTTTTTGAAAAAAGTTTCTTTGGTGTGCTGTTCGAGATTGAATGAAAGATACTGCATAATCGCCCTGTCATTTGGGGCAGTTTGAACATTATGGCAAAGGATGCCCGATATCATAGATGAAAAGACAAGGCCCTTCGGGCCTATATGGTAATACAATGGTTTAATCCCGAAGCGGTCCCTGCACAAAATAATTTCCATATTTTTTTTGTCGTATATGGCGAACGCCCACATCCCGTTGAATCTGTCAAAGGATTCCGTTCCCCACTGCAGGTAACTGTGCAAAATTACTTCGGTGTCTGTGCGGCTGTCGAATCTTCGGCCTTTGCTCTCGAGCTCCTGGCGTATTTCCCTGAAGTTATATACCTCGCCGTTATATACAATCAATGCTGTTTCATCTTCGCTGCTCATCGGCTGATGTCCTTTTGGCGAGAGGTCTATGATTGAAAGCCTCCGGTGGCCCAGCGAGACATTTTCATCGACGAAAATCCCCTCATCATCAGGGCCGCGGTTGCGGGTCTTCTGGCACATCATTCCGGCGAGATTTTTGTCAGGCCACGTAAAGCCGTTTATTCCGCACATAGAGCAGCAGACAAATCCTTAAAAAATTGTGCTGATGTTCATATCGATTCCAGAGACTGAAATTCATTTTTTATACATTATCATATTAACCACAGGATTTCAATTTGCCAATATTTGCTTTGACTGTGTGACAATCGTGCACTGATGTTTTCAAAATGGCATCAGTTGAGGGAAATCTGCTGGAGGTATGCAGGGACACTGACGGGCCAGCCGGTGTTTTGATAAACGAAATCACCGAATGATTTGGCGCTTTCGGTTTCGCCGTGGACGACAAATATGCCCTTCGGAGTTGTCTTGATATTCTGAAGCCATTCGAGAAGCTCCTGTTTGTCGGCGTGGGCGGAAAAGCCGTTTACCCGTTCAATCCTTGCACGGACGGGATATTCCTGCCCCATAATGCGGACCTTTTGCTGGCCATCGACAATAAGCCTGCCGAGGGTCCCCGATGCCTGGTAGCCGACGAACATAATTGTGGATTCCGGGCGGGTAATATTGCTGATAAGATGGTGTTTTATTCTCCCGCCAGTGCACATTCCGGAGCCGGCTATGATAATAGCGGATTTCTTTATCTTGTTTATTGCCTTTGACTGCTCTGTGGTGCAGGTGCATTCCAGCCCCGGCAGTTCGAAGGGTGAATGATGATTTCGCACCCGCTCGGCCATCTCAGGCTCGAGGGCCTCTGCGTGTTTTTTGAACACTTCTATAATTTTCGTCGCCATAGGGCTGTCGAGAAAAATCTTAATCGGCTTGATTGTCTTTTTTGAAAGCAGCTCGCTGATATAATATATGACCTCCTGTGAGCGCTCGAGGGCGAAACTTGGGATGACGATATTTCCGCCGGCTTTTCGGGTGGAATTTATGATATCGCCAATCACCTTTTTGATGTCGATGTTTTCGTTATGGATTCGGTCGCCGTAGGTCGATTCGATGAGGACATAATCAGCCTTATCGAAAACGGTCGGGTCGGCAACGAAGGGTCTGTCGGTCTTGCCTATGTCGCCTGTAAATAAAATTGTTCTGTCGCTGTCGTCTTTTCCAACCCTGACCTTGATGATTGATGAGCCGAGGATGTGGCCTGCATCGAAGAAAGTAACCTCGATAGGCTTTCCGTTGCCGAGGTTCAGAGGTTCGTTGTAGGAAACAGGCTCGAAATGCAGAAAGCAGGCCTGTGCCTCTTCGGTAGTATAAAGGGGTATTTCCGGGTATTGACCTTTTCGCCCTTCCTTTTCGTGCCTCTTTCGCTTGTGCTCGGCATCTTCTTCCTGCAGCTTTGCGGAATCCAGCAGTATGATTTTCGCAATGTCCGCAGTCGCCGGCGTGCAGTATATAGGCCCGTCGAAGCCTTCCCTGACAAGTTTGGGAAGGAGGCCGCAGTGGTCGAGGTGGGCGTGCGTTAATAGGACAGCATCTATCTTTTTTGGCGAAAATGGAAAATCTTCCCAGTTTCTGTCTCGAAACTGGCGTTCCTGGTAAAGGCCGCAATCGACGAGTATATTAGAACCGTTGAGCTGAAGCAGGTGCCTTGAACCGGTTACGTTCTGGGCAGCGCCTAAAAAATTCAGTTTTATTTCCATATTCCATCCAAAATTGCTGCGTATATTAAAAAACTTATTTTATCATTTAATCGGCTGTTTTACAAGGGCTTGCAGGCGTTGAAAGCTTAACGGCTGTTCAAGATAAACGTCACTGGGCCGTCGTTTGTGCTGGATACCTTCATATTGGCACCGAAGATGCCTGTCTGGAGATTGATGCCTTGCGAGCGGATTAGAGCAACGACCTTTTCATATAGACTTTGGGCAATTTGCGGCTCAGCCGCATCATCGAATCCGGGGCGTCTGCCCTTTTGACAGTTGCCGTGGAGAGTGAAATTGCTAACGAGCAGTATCGAGCCGCCCGCATCTTTGATGCTCAAATTCATTTTGTCCTGCTGGTCGGCGAATAT